>JAOZLQ010000177.1 GCA_029934755.1 Desulfuromusa sp.
TCTTATTCTGACCATGTTGTTTGTCTGGTTTGCTCTGCTTAACCCCTATTTTAAAACAATGAATACTCTTGATCGTAAAATTGCTGCTCATCGGCATAGTTTGGATAAAGTTGAAAAAATGCGCGATCAAATTGGTCAGTTACGTCAACAACTTGCTGATGTTGGACCTCGCTACAAAAATAAGCGACCGCTATTCTCTCTGGTTGAAAGCCTGACGGTACAGACCGGTGTTCGCGAGCAATTACTTTCTATGCGACCGCAACCGGCCACAACTCAGGGTAAGTTTCGTCAACAACTGGTTGAAATCCGTTTGGAAAAAATATCTTTGTCTCAGTTGGTTAAATTGTTACATGCTGTTGAGTATCGAAGTGGAGGTGTCCAGGTAAAATCAATGCAGGTCAAGCCACGTTTTGAAGATCGTTCGATTCTTGATGTTAATATGGTTCTGATGTCTTTGGAGGGTGTATGAGTCACGTGACCCCCTCATTTTTTAGCTGGCAGAGGTTAGCTGGTAGTCGTAGGTTGTTTTTGCTTTGCTTATTACTATTTGCCGTCAGTGCCATGTTTTCTTTTTGGATTTTTTTTCCTGCAGATGTATTACAACGTCGTTTACTCCAAGAAGTTTCCCGACAAACTGGTCTTGAAATGCGGGGTCGTAATGCGGGTATGCTTTTCCCCATGGGGTTGGAACTGGATCTGTCTGTTTATCCTAATATCCCTGAATTAAATGATTTTGAACTGACTGGATTGCAGGTTTCACCCGTGTGGAGCAGCCTTTTTTCCAGCAATCAAAGGGTTAATTTGGCTGGTGCCTTGGCTGACGGAAAGATTGATGTTGATGCGGGAAAGAGTGGCCATCTTAACTTGAAATTCAAGGATATTTCCTTGATTGCCTTGCAGCAGCCGGATATGCCTTATCGAGTCAGTGGGCAGTTAACGGGTCAGTTGGATGGTGAAAATATTTCGGAAGAAATGAATGGACGGGGTAGTTTTTCTTTGCACCTAAGGGATGCGCAGGTTTTGGGGCTGGAAAAGATTGGCTTGCCGAGTAATTTTTCTGTTGGGGCATTACGCTTGGAGGGGAAATTTGATCAGCGTCGTTTAAGTTTTGAGAAGGCTGTTCTTACTGGTGGTGTTCTGGAACTGAGCGGAGGAGGAAATATCCTGACTGGAGAAACTCCGAAACAGACGCGGTTGAACCTGAACGTTCGCTTACATTCGACTCCAACAACACCCGATAATTTGCGGGATCTACTTAATTTAACAGGTATTCGGCCAACGGCAGATGGCAGTTATCTTTTACGGATTGGTGGATCGCTGGCAAAGCCAGTCATCCGTTAGATTTAGTTCCCTTCCGGATTTTGGATGAAGCAATATCCACGGCCACGTATCGTACGAAAGTAACGGGGTTTTGTCGGGTCGATTTCGAAATATTTACGCAAACGAACAACAAAGTTATCCAGCGTGCGAGTTTCGGTTTTAGGAGACATTCCCCAGACTTCTTTGAGGAGCTCCCCTCGGGATAATACCTTCCCTTCTCGAGCAAAAAAAAGCAGTAACATTTTCATTTCCAATTCGGTCAGCTGAATGGTTCCATGGTCTGTTACTGCCTGATCTGTTTCCAGGTTGATCTGATTGCTACCAAAGGTATAAAATTTATTTTCAGGAGAAGAAGGCTGCCAATTAGCACGCCGCAGTAAACCTGCGACACGCAATAGAAATTCTTTGAGATTAAAGGGTTTTGCCAGATAATCATCGGCTCCTTTACTGAGACCGGTGATCCGATCCTGCTCTGTTCCCCGAGCAGTTAATATCAGAATGGGTATTTGGTTCCCCTGGCTCCGCAAGCGGTCACAGACTTCAAGTCCATCGATTCCGGGCAATGACAGGTCTAGAATGATAAGGGCGTAGGCCTTTTTTAAAAGCTGTTCAAGGGCTTGCTCTCCGGTTTCAACATGGGTGACTTGGTAGCCCTCTTCTTCCAGATTGAAAATCAGTCCTTGTGCAATGTGAGGTTCATCTTCGACAAGTAACAGGGGCGTTTCATGATTCATTAAGCTCTCCTCCTGTCAAAGGGATCATCAGGTGAAATGTGGTTCCATTGCCACTTCCTGAACTCTCAATCCAGACTTTCCCACCATGGAGACGAATGACATTGCGAACAATAAACAGCCCAATTCCGCTGCCACGAATTGTTTTTCCTGTGTGCCGAATCCGGTAAAAAATACGAAAGATTTTTTTTTGATATTTACCCGGGATTCCATAACCCTGATCGGTAAAAGACAAGTGTGCCATTTCACCGTCTCGAGCCAGTTTCACAGCGACGATTGGTGGTTTGTCAGTATAGAGAGTTGCATTTTCCAGTAAGTTTCGCATCACCGTTTCAAGAGCATCTGTTTCAAAGAGAGCCGTGAGACCAGGTTCAATTTCCCCGCTTAAACTGCCATCTTTTTGGAATTTCCCTTGCTCTCGTAAAAGATAGGATTCAATCATTTGTGACAGGTTGCCCTGCTGCAGGTTCAGTTTAGCCCCTCTATGTTCTATTTTTCCGGCTGTCAGCAGGTTATTGATTAAACCATTTAACCGCTCACTGTCTCCCTGCATTATTGATACAAAGTTTTGTAACTGCTCTGGGCTTGGCTGGCGCATCTGGATCGTTTCGAGATGGAGCTGAATCGATGCCAGCGGTGATTTTAATTCATGGGTGACTTGGTTGATAAAGTGGCGTTGTGCCCGGTTTAAGGAGGCCTGCCGCCGCCAGTAGAGGAAAATGACGTAAATACCGACCAAAATTGCCACCAACAGCAGAATCCCCTCGGTCAGGATCAACCAATCGCTTGTTTCCGGTAACCATTCTACTTGATATTTATTCGCCAACTCTTTCAATTGCTGGTGGCGACCGATGAACCAGTAGATCCAGGAAACCAGTAACAGAATCCATACAATCTGGATGACGATAAAGGTGATCAGAGGATGGAAAAGGTGGCGAAACAGTTTCATATCTCATCTATTACCATTGAAATCAAGGCGTTACAAGTCAGTTTTTACACAAGTATTACATTTATAAGTAGGTGGGACTGATATTATCTTGCGATTAAACTACGTAATTATTGCTTGAAAAGACCAACGGTCTTGCAAATAGGAGTTCTTATGCTTTCAGGATTAACCATCGGCCAGCACAGTGTTCCCTTTCCACTCATCCAGGGGGGGATGGGAGTACGTATCTCCGGATTTCGTCTGGCCGGAAATGTTGCGTTGAATGGCGGTATCGGTATTATTGCTGCCGCAGGACTGGCATTAAACAGTGACAGTTACGATGGAGGTAATTTTTTTGCTGCGGATCGTCAAGCGTTGCTGGATGAGTTGCGTAAGGCTTATGAAATTGCTCCCGATGGCGTTATTGGTGTTAACTGTATGGTGGCGGTAAAGAACTATGATGAGGTTGTGCGTACATCCTGTGAAGGGGGAGCCAAGCTGATTATCAGTGGCGCTGGGCTGCCTATGAACCTGCCTGGATTGACCGCTGACTTTCCTGATGTTGCATTGGTACCGATTGTTTCTTCGGTGAAAGCCGCTGAGCTGATTGTGCGTAAATGGCAAAAAACCTTTCAGCGTTTTCCTGATGCCATAGTGGTTGAAGATCCCGATACTGCAGGGGGGCATCTCGGTGAAAAAATGGAGAAGATTGGCAACGGTGAATACGATCAGTATGCAACGGTGCGCGGAGTAAAATCCTACCTGAAAGAAAAATGGGATCTGGTTATCCCTATCATTGCTGCTGGCGGTGTCTGGGATCATGAAGATCTCCAGTATGCTCTGGAACAGGGTGCTGATGGTGTGCAAATGGGAACCCGCTTTGTGGTCACGGAAGAGTGTGATGCCGGGGATGCATTCAAGCAGGCTTATCTTGATTGTTCACAGGAAGATATTGGTTTGATCATGAGCCCGGCAGGGTTGCCAGGCCGAGCCATACGAAAAAATATTGATCAGGTGCGCCAGCGGGATGTTGACCTTAACGTCTATTGTCCCTCTGCTTGTCTGAAAAAATGTGCCTATCAAACATCGCGTGAGCGTTTCTGTATTGTTCATGCATTGGATCGCGCTCAAAAGGGAGATACTGAGACGGGTCTGATTTTCTGTGGCACGAATGCCTGGAAAGCAGATCACATCTCAACGGTCAAAGAGGTATTTGCAGAGCTGTTTCCTCTGGAAGAGCGGGCTGCAATTTGAT
>JAOZLQ010000178.1 GCA_029934755.1 Desulfuromusa sp.
CTTGAAACATCTCTTTATTAACAGGAGACAGTATGGCAGAGAATGCAAAACTCACAAGTGCTGAGCAGATTGTCATTAAATTCACCGGTGATTCAGGTGATGGCATGCAGCTTATCGGAAATCAGATTACCGCTTTGGCTGCATTGGACGGTAATGATGTTAACTCCCTTCCCGATTACCCTTCAGAAATCCGCGCACCTGCTGGTACCGTTGCAGGTATTTCAGGTTTTCAGATGTGTCTGGGTGATCACAAGATCTATACTGCTGGGGATGCACCAGATGTTTTGGTTGCTTTCAATCCAGCAGCAGTTAAACACAGCTCACAGTTTGTCAAAACGGGCGGAATGATTATCACCAACTCTGATTCTTTTACTGAAAAAGCGATGGAGAAGGTTGGTTATGAGAGTAACCCTCTTGAAGATGGAAGTTTGAAGGGTTTCGATGTCAAGGCAATTCCTATGTTCACTTTGGTGCGAGAAGCGCTGGCTGACATGGAAATGCCGAATGCTGCAAAAGATCGTTGTAAAAACTTCTTTGTTATGGGGATTTTATGTTGGTTATTTAACAAAGAGAAGCAGTTGGTTCTTGATTTTATTCAGGAGAAATTTGGTCCAGAAGCCAAGAAGCCTAAATTGCAAATTGCTGAAGCTAACTCAAAGGCATTTAAAGCTGGTCTTAACTATGGTGAAACCACCATTATGTTCCAAGAGCGCTATGACCTGGGTGCTGCCCAGATTGAAAAAGGTCTCTATCGGAATATTACCGGTAACGATGCTGCCGCTTTGGCAATTGCTGCTGCTGGTGAAAAAGCTGGTTTGAAGCCCTTCATTGGCTCTTACCCGATCACCCCGGCAACTGATCTGCTTCATTACGCATCTGAGTTTAAAGATGTTGATCTGGTCACCATGCAGATGGAGGACGAGATAGCAGGTATCTGTGCCGCTATTGGTGCTTCCTGTGCTGGAAACTTGGCTTTTACTACAACTTCTGGTCCTGGCCTGGCACTTAAAACTGAAGCTATTGGCATGGCAATTATTCTGGAAGTTCCGCTGGTTATTGTTAACGTTCAGCGTGGTGGCCCCAGTACCGGCCTGCCGACCAAGACGGAGCAATCAGACTTGCTGCAATCAATGTTTGGCCGTAACGGTGATAGTTATGTACCGATCATTGCTGCTAACAACCCGGCGGATTGTTTTGATGCTACTTTCCAGGCTGCCAAGATTGCCTTGCAGTATCGTACTCCGGTCATTGTTCTTACTGATGGTTATATCGGTCAGGGTAGTTGTCCATGGAAAGTCCCAACGATGGACGAGCTTGAGGATTTGAGCCCTTACGTCAATTTCTGGAAGCCTGAAGACCATCCTGGTGAAGATTATGTCTCTTATAAGCGTGATCCGGAAACTCTGGCACGTGACTGGGCTATCCCTGGTACAAAAGGTTGTCAGCACCGCATTGGGACCCTTGAAAAAGATGACACCGGTGCCGTCAGTCATGATCCGATGACTCACCAGAAAATGACCGAATATCGTAAAGACAAGGTTGACAATCTGGCTCAGGTTCTTCCTGGCGTAGAAGTCAATGGTAAAGAGTCTAACAAGGTTCTGGTCGTCAGCTGGGGCGGTACTTATGGTGCTGTTAAGGGGGCCGTTGACCGCTTAATTGAAGAGGGTAAGCCTGTTTCTGGTATTAATCTGCGCTGGGTATGGCCGTTCCCACCAAATCTGGGTGAGGTCATCAACCGCTTTGATAAAGTTCTAGTGCCTGAGCTTAACATGGGTCAATTAAGTTTGATGCTGCGTGCCGAGTTCCTGGTTGATGTTGAATCTCTCTCAAAAGTACAGGGCGACCCCTTCCGTGAGTATGAGGTTATCGACAAAGTTAACGAAATGTTAGGAGAATAAGCCATGGCAGAGACAGAACTAACTAAAAAATATTTTGCCTCAGATGCTGAGGTTAAGTGGTGTCCAGGTTGTGGTGATTTTGCCATTATGAACGCAGTTCGTAGTGGTATGGTTGCTGCTGGCAAGCCTCGTGATGAAGTAGCGATTGTTTCCGGTATCGGTTGTTCCAGTCGCTTCCCTTACTATATGGAAACTTATGGTTTCCATACCATTCACGGTCGTGCTGTAGCGGTTGCTTCGGGCATGAAAGTCGCTAATACTGACCTTGATGTCTGGGTTATCTCTGGTGATGGTGACACTACCGCTATTGGTGGTAACCACTTCATCCATGCTGTTCGTCGGAACCTTAATCTCAACTATGTTCTGATTAACAACAAGATCTATGGTCTCACCAAGGGGCAATATTCCCCATGTTCCGAGGTGGGTCAAATTTCCAAGACCAGCCCTTATGGTGTTATTGATTACCCGTTGGCTCCACTGCGGGTTGCTATGGGTCTAGGGGCAACATTTGTCGCCCGTGGTCTCGACAAGAAGATGAAGCTTTCTGAAGAAATTTGTATTCGTGGTGCCAAACATCATGGTTTCAGCATGATGGAAATCTTTGCTAACTGTGTTATTTATAACGATGGTGCACACAGTCAATTGACCGACAAAGAGACTGGTGACGATTTCCTCATTATTGCTCGTGACGGCGAGAAGCTGATCTTCGGTGTTGATAGCCAACTTTGTTTGGTTCAAGATGGTTTTGCCATCAAGGCTGCCAAGGTTGCTGATGTAGCTGAAGCAGATATCCTTGTTCATGACGAGAAAAATGCTGAAATGGCAACACTTTTGACTGCTATGCGTCCAGATAATGGGCTGCCTCTGGCGCTTGGTATCCTCTTTGCTGATGATAGCAAGAAGCCTTATGATGATCTGGTCTACGAGCAGCTTGCCGCAGTTAAGGCCAAGCGTGGTCGTACCATGGATCAGATTATGCAAGAAGGTCATACTTGGACTGTATAAATTATTTGACAATATAACTTGTTTTGTATTATGACCCCGGTTGTGTAAATAACCGGGGTCTTTTTTTGCCCTCACATTTTCTAGTCTGGAGATAAACGTGAAAAAAGTATTTGTATTGCTATTCTTATCGATTTTTGTTGTTAGCGTTGTCTATGCCGAGGACAAATTTAATACCCAACAAGAAAAAATTGGTTATGCCATCGGAATGAACATCGCGACTAATATGATGCAACAAAAGGTCGATGTTGATGCTGATCAGCTCGCTGCTGGTTTGAAGGCGGTGTTGAAAGGTGAAAAAACAATTATTTCCCAAGAGGAAATGGGGCAGATTTTAACCGCCTATCAACAAGAGATGCAAATGAAACAGATGGCCGAAATGGCTGCAGCTGCTGCAAAAAACGAAAAATTGGCGCAGGAATATCTGGAGAAAAATGGCAAGCAGGAAGGTGTTGTTACCCTTGCAAGTGGATTGCAATACAGGATAATCAAAGCCGGAGAGGGTGCCACTCCAAAAGTTGATTCTAAAGTCCAAGTTCATTATAGCGGAACTCTGCTTGATGGAACTGAATTTGACAGCTCGTATAAACGCGGAGAACCGGCCAGCTTTCCAGTGAACGGAGTCATTCCTGGTTGGACGGAAGCCTTGCAGCTGATGAAAGAGGGCGCTAAGTGGCAACTGGTTATTCCATCAGAACTGGCCTATGCAGAACGTGGAGCTCCACCAATGATTCCACCAAATGCAACATTAGTCTTTGATGTTGAATTATTGAAAATATTGTAGAATTATTTTATGCATTAGTATTATCGCCCTGTCAGCAAAAGTTGGCAGGGCTTTTTGCGTTCAGTTTGCCTTTGGTAGAATTTGACTGAGTGCAATCAGAGCTATGGTGACGAGTAAAAGTATTTCAAACATTATCGATCTCCAGAAAGTTGGGTTGTAGCCATTTGATAGTTTCACTGTATGTCAATGATGTGACAGAAAAAGTCACAATCGGGTCAGGTTTCATCAATTTAAGCCGGGATTGATCCATAATTGACATGATCTGCTGATTGACAAAACAGCGTTAAATCGTATACAGTATGCAAAATTTTGCGTATATTTGAGTCTTTGTCAGCGAACTAAAAAAAGTGCTGATCAATTATCTATAGGGCAGCTTGAGCTGCAAAACTGATACTTGGAGGATAGAGATGATCGAAGCTTATCTGAAACTAGAAGAAGAACGGAATGCGCAAGGGCTTCCCGCTTTACCACTGAATCCTGAGCAGA
>JAOZLQ010000179.1 GCA_029934755.1 Desulfuromusa sp.
TGGTGAATTTTTGACCCGTTGCTGTGGTGACCGATTGTTCGTTCTTGTCGATGGATTCAACATAATCAAGAACCAGTTTAGCTCCAAAATCTGTGACCAGAGTGTTGGAAATACAAAATTTATCAACTGGCTTTTTATCAGAAATACCATAAGGGACAGCACAGCGATTGGCATTGATTTCTTCATCTTTGATCAGAGTGACATCAAACTCTTGAGCTGACTTATGTAGTGCATGAACGATCAGGCGACCGGCTGGACCACCACCGATAATAACGACTTTCTGCATGACAACCTCCGATTAAGTTAGATATATGAATTTTTATATAAGGTACTCCAAAAGGATGATGAAGGGAATATTTTTCTGGGGGTTGCTTTTTGTTTTATCCCGGATTTAGTGTAGAAGAGTTTGAGATATATAAACAACTTTAATTTCACTTAATTTTTACGAGACCATGAAGGATCACAGCTATGAAAAAACCAGCAAGGTTAGAAAACTTCCCCATCATGATGTTTACTATTAGTATGGGATTATCCGGCTTAAGTATTGCTTATCAAAAAGCCTCGCATCTTTTTCATTTTACCCGGCTTATTCCTGATTTTCTTGCTGGTTTGACAAGTCTGGTGTTCGTCGCCATCGCAATCACCTATATTGTTAAGTATTTTAAATATCAAAAAGAAGTGAAGCAGGAATTTTCCCATCCGGTCCGAATTAATTTCTTTGCCGCTATCCCGATATCATTACTTTTGATGTCTATCATGTATGGTGAAATTAATGTTCAAGTTGCTACAGTTTTATGGTGGCTAGGGATGTTTCTACAGGCCTACCTGACTTTACATACGATCAGTTTTTGGATTAATCGGAACCTTGAAATACAATATTCAAACCCTTCATGGTTTCTTCCGATTGTTGGTAATGTCCTTGTCCCGATAGGGGGGATTGATATTGTCAATCGCGATTTTTTAATGTATTTCTTTGCTGTTGGAATCTTTTTTTGGGTCATATTGCTGACTATTATATTAAATAGAATTATATTTCATAATTTGTTAGCCAAGAAATTTATGCCGACCTTATTTATATTTATTGCCCCACCTGCTGTTGGAACTATTGCCTATATTAAGTTGATGGGTGAATTCGATCTGTTTGCCAGTTTCCTGTTCAATATTGGCCTGTTTTTTACTCTATTGTTATTATTTATGTACAAAAATTTTATCAAGCTTGAATTTTTTATCTCATGGTGGGCATTTATTTTTCCATTAACAGCGATGACAACCGCTTCTATTCTGGTACATCATAAGACCGGATCTGTCTTTTGTTATTATGCTTCTATTGGATTACTAGCTTTATCCACCTGTGTGATAATTTTTGTAGCCTATAAGACCATTTATTACATGTTGAAAAAGGAAATTTGTGTCATCGAATAAATTGTGATGAAAACTCTTCCCCTTTCTGGAAAAAAAGAGGGGAGAGTTTTAACTTGAATCTTACGCCATCAACTTTGCTTCTCATGTTTCTCACGTAGCAGTCTTTTATTGATTTTGCCTATGCTGGTTTTATCAATAGATTCAATAAATTTAATTTTTAGCAAAATGATTTGTTTAGAAATAACCCCATTGTCAATGAATCCACGAATATGGTGCATTAATTCTTTTTCGCTGAGATCCTCTCCCGATTTTTTCACGATAAGGGCCAGCGGTTTCTCGCCCCATTTTTCATCGGCCAGACCAATAACTGCGGCTTCAGCAACTCCGGGATAAATAGACAGCAGGTCTTCCACTTCAAGTGATGAAATCCATTCTCCGCCTATTTTAATCACATCTTTAATTCGGTCGGTAATTTTGATGTAATTATTTTTATCTTTATGGGCGACATCACCGGTATGTAGATAACCACCTCGCCAGAGAGTTTCTGAATTTCTTTGATCTTTCAAGTATCCCTGAGTTAGCCAAGGACTCCGCACCACAATTTCTCCCACGCTTTCACCATCGGCAGGAACCTCCTCCATTTGGTCATCCACAATTTTGAGCTCTACCAGCGGAATCGGACGTCCCGCTTTACAGCGGATATCCAGTTCTTCATCATCATTCAAATCTGCTTCGGTGACGTTAGCTAATGTCAGCAGGGGGCAGGTTTCCGACATGCCATATCCGCCAAAGATATCTATGCCGTGTTGCATTGCTGCCTGACACATCGATTTTGGCAAGGCTGCACCCCCGATCACAACCTTCCAGTTTGACAGGTCGATCTCATTGAAGAGCGGGTGACTCATTAACAGGTGCAGAATGGTGGGGACACAATGAGAGAAGGTGACTTTTTCTTTGTCGATCAGTTTCAGCAGCATATCCGGCATATATTTTCCCGGGTAGACCTGTTTTATTCCAAGTGATGTTGCAATATAGGGAACACCCCACGCATGAACATGGAACATCGGGGTGATCGGCATGTAAACATCCTGCTGATGGAAGCGACCCTGACCGGCCACAGTTCCCAGTGCTGCCATCCCAGCCAGGGTATGCAATACTAATTGTCGATGGCTGAAATAAACCCCTTTGGGCATACCAGTGGTGCCTGTGGTGTAGAAGGTGGTTGCACGGGTACTTTCATCAAAATCGGGAAAGTCGAAGTGGTCGGCACTTTCCGCCAAAAGAGCTTCATATTCCCCGGCAAAGGTCAACGATGTTTCCGGTTGTTGTTGGCCATCCTGAAAGAGAATGTAGTCTTTGACGGTATCAATGCGCCCTTTGATCTGCTCCAACAGGGGGAGAAAATCTTCATTGACCAAAATGTAATCATCTTCCGCATGATCAATGGTATAGAGGATCTGTTCTGGAGAAAGACGGATGTTGACTGTATGCAATACGGCGCCAAGCATCGGGATCGCGTAGAAACATTCAAGGTAGCGATGGCTATCCCAGTCCATTACGGCAACCGTATCACCCGGTTTAACACCAATAGCAGTCAGGGCATTAGCCAGTCTACAGATCCGTTGCCTGAATTCAGCGTAAGTAAAACGAGCTAGATCCCGGTAGACAATTTCCTGCTGGGGATCATTTACCGCTGGAGCTTGTAATAGGTTTTTTATCAGCAGAGGATAGGTATAGGCTGAAGCGGTACGCTGGATCAGATTGTCGGACATAAGGGCATCTCCTTGCCATTTTGAAGTGAGATCAAATTATTAGGAAATAGACTATACGATCATAGTGAATTGATGCAAGAATTGTTGTTTGTCGATGTAGATTTCAGAAGCTATGGATGAATTGGAGGTTAAGAAGTGAAGTTACCTGCTCCCTTACATGAAGGAACGCTGCGACATCGCTATAAACGCTTTTTTACCGATATCGAATTGCCCGATGGGACTGTTGTTATTGCCCATACGCCAAATACTGGTAGTATGAAGCAATGTGCGATTCCCGGTTATCCTGTTTTGATTTCCAAATCGAATAATCCAAAGCGCAAGTTGAAATATACATTGGAGTTGATTAAAATTGCTGATTGTTGGGTTGATACCCACACTCAAAGAACCAATCGGGTGGTTGAAGAGGCTTTGCGCAATAATTGGATTCAATCTCTAGAAGATTATCGCGTGCAGCCTGAATATAAGTTTGGTGAGAGCCGGATTGATTTTTATCTGGAAAAATCTGATAGCAAAGTCTTGGTTGAAGTCAAAAATGTGACCCTGTGTTGTCAGAAAACAACGGCTTGTTTTCCCGATGCGGTCACGATTCGCGGACAGAAACACCTTCGAGAATTACTTGCAGCTAAACAACAGGGATACCGGGCGGTGATCTTTTTTTTGGTCCAGCGTAGTGAAGCGACAGAGTTCTCTCCAGCTGATGACATTGACCCCGAGTATGGCAGGTTATTGCGTGAAGTTGTTGCCGGAGGAGTTGAAGCGATGGCTTATAAAACTGTGGTGACGCCAGAAGAAAATCGGGTTGGGGAGCAAATTCCTGTCATGTTGTAAGGGGTTATTATGCACGCTGTTGGATTGATTACTGAATATAACCCTTTTCATAATGGTCATCTGCATCATTTGCGGGAAAGTCTACGTGTGACTACTGCTGATGTTTCAGTGGCGGTGATGAGCGGGCATTTTTTACAACGTGGGGAACCTGCCCTGATCGATAAATGGGCGCGTGCTGAAATGGCGTTGGTTGCCGGGGTTGATCTGGT
>JAOZLQ010000055.1:0-3934 GCA_029934755.1 Desulfuromusa sp.
ATCAATTTTGCAGAATTCTTTTCCTAAAATCGCCAGTTTTCGGTCGGTGCCCCAACGATAGCCTCCAATCCGACCGTCGCTGCGTAAGACCCGGTGGCATGGGATCAGATAGCTAATCGGATTATTGCCGATGGCGGTTCCGACGGCGCGACTCGCTGTTGGTTGTCCAATTTTTTCGGCTAGGTAACCATAAGAAGTGACACAGCCTGCAGGGATTCTCAGTAATGCCTGCCAGACCTTGAGTTGAAAATTTGTTCCGTGAAGTAATAGTGGTAAGGGGGTGTTTGTGGAATGATTTTGCGGATTAAAAATCTGTTGAAGCGTATTTTTAGTTACGTTTTTGTTCTCTTTTATCAGCGCTTTTGGCCAAGCTATCTGTAGTCGTTGGAGGGCGATTTCACTTTCAGTTGAGTCTATAAATTCCAGTCGACAAACTCCACGCTCTGTGATTGCAATTAAACATTGACCGAAAGGGGTCGAATGAATGGCGTAATCAATTTGTAGATTTACTCCCCCAGATTTATATTCCCCCGGGGTAACTGCATCCACGTTGATTAATAAATCGTGTAAGCGACTAGGACTGCTTAATCCTACAGTGAAACTGGTTTCAAGTACGGACGTCGATTGTTTCAGCAACTCTTTGGCATACTTACTGGTCAGGTGTTGCAGAAAGCGTTTGGGACTGACTCCGGCAAAGCGGCGGAACAATCGTTGGAAATGGTAGGGACTCAGCCCGACCTGTTTGGCTGCGTCGTCAAGGGATGGTTGATCAAGAGTCGAATTTTTTAGAAAATGAATTGCAGTTGCGATGCGTTGGTAATCGTCTGGCATAGGTGACTCCTTGTTGAATGATTGCAAAATTACCACTGACAGCAGGAGTCGCCAACCCGATTCTTGCTACTTTCTTAATATTTTTCTCTTGCAAGTTTCCACATCTTTAAGGTATTAAAACTCTCTGTGTCGCACCTGCGGGTACATTTCCCGCAGGGACTTAAAAATTTAAGTCCCTATCGTCTAGCCTGGCCCAGGACACCGCCCTTTCACGGCGGCGACGGGGGTTCGAATCCCCCTGGGGACGCCAAAATAAAAATGCCCTTTCTGCTGAAATGTAGATAGGGCTTTTTTGTGTCTGCTATCAATCGAAATTCGAAGTGAAATATGTGCTGTTTTACTATTAAGAATAGCTATTCTCAAGCAAATCAAAAGTGTTATGACATCAGCTTTTGTTTCATCCTTGGGCTGTGCTATTGTTCCGCTCAGTGAAAGGAACCCGGTATGAAGCAACAATCAAACTTAGTAGAAATTTTTTCTGATGGCGCGTGCTCTGGTAATCCAGGCCCTGGGGGTTATGGCACAATTTTGCGTCAGGGAAAGCACGAAAAAGAACTTTCTGGTTATGCTCCAGAGACAACCAACAATCGGATGGAGATGCTTGGAGCTATTGCCGGGCTGGAGGCGCTGAAACGTCCCTGCCGGGTTTGTTTAACAACCGATTCCCAGTATCTGGTCAAAGGGATAACTGAATGGATTGATAGTTGGCAACGTAAGGGCTGGAAAAATTCGAAAAAAGAGGAAGTTGCCAATCGTGATCTATGGGAACGCTTGCTTGAACTTGTCAAAGAACACCAGGTTGATTGGGTTTGGGTGAAAGGACATGCTGGCCACCTTGAGAATGAACGCTGTGATGAGTTGGCCCGTTTGGAGATTTCAAACGCTTCTGCTAGTATCTATTAAAATGATTTTCAACTCAGGAGTGATTAATGGCTATTGAAAAACAAATAGAACGATTTCTTGCTGCAGAGGGTCAGGTTATCGTTTGATGAATATGTTTCTGGACTTCGAGTCAATTACCAAGAGCATGGGGGAGCTGCCCGCCTCACCGATTGTCGCAACCAAGTTGCTTGAATTGCTGCGTAAACCTGATTTGAAAATTAAGGAATTGGCTAATGCTGTCTCCCTTGATCCGGTTATTTCTGCCCGGTTGCTGCGGATGGCGAATTCGGTTTTTTATCAACAGATGAAGCAAGTAGGTACGGTTGATCGGGCAATTATTATTGTTGGTGAAAATGCTCTGCAAAATCTTGCTTTGGAATATAGTTTGCGCTCTACCAGAAGAACCTATGGGATGATGGAGCGTAAGTTGTGGGAAAATTCGGTCGGCTGCGCGGTTGCTTGTAGAATGCTGGCAGATCGTTTGACTGATATCGACAAAAATGAAGCTTATCTAGCTGGTTTACAACACCATATCGGCAAGGTCGTGATGATGAACCGTGATAAGGATCTCTACAAAGAGGTATTGCGGATCGTTGAGTCGGGAAAAGGGGAACTTCGGGATGTTGAACGAGGGTTGTTCGCCTATTCGCATGAAACGGTTGGGGCAGCTTTACTCGATCACTGGAATTATCCTAAAACAATTGTTGAGGCAACACTACACCATCATCAATTTGACAAGCTTCGCGCTGAAAATGAGGAGATATTTACTGTTTGTGCGCTTATCAATCTGGCCAGTGACTTTTGTCGCCGTTTTGGGATTGGATGTGCTGAAGAGATTGAGGTTGATTTGACCCTCTCTCGTGGGGCTCTATCATTAGAAGCGAATCCGATGATTATTGATGATTTGGCAGATCAATTTTATCCTGAGTTTATTAAAGAACGAAATCTCTTTCTTTCCTGATTTTTTCACTCTGAAATTTAAGGAGCTGGTTTATGTGCAAGAAGATTTTTATTGCTGCAACCGGGCAACACTGCGGTAAAACAACAACCAGCTTGTCTTTGCTCCATCTTGCCCGTAAAAAATATAGTCGGGTCGGTTTTATCAAGCCATTTGGGCCTAAGAGAACCAGTTATCTTGGGCAGTTTGTTGATATTGATGCCGCTTTAATTGCTCATGTTTATGAGATGGAGGATCAACTTAAGCTGATGTCTCCAGTGGTTCTTGATTCCCACACAACCCGCGATGTTCTTGAAGGAAAAGACGATCCCAAGAAATATCTGGAACAAATCTGTCAGGCAACTTACGAGTTGGAAAAGCAGTGCGATTTCCTGATTATTGAAGGTGCAGGACACTCTGGGGTTGGCTCGGTTATGGGGCTCAATAATGCGCAGCTAGCTCAACAGCTTGATGCTCCAGTACTGATTGTCGCTGGTGGCGGGGTTGGAAATGTCATTGATGCTCTGCAATTGAACCTGGCTTTATTCCGTGAAACTGGTGCTGATGTGCGGATGATTTTGCCAAATAAACTGATTAAGAATAAGCGGGAGAATACATTAAAGTATCTGCAACTTGCCTTCAAAGAGACAGATATTCAGGTAGTTGGCGGGTTTAATTACTCACACATCCTTGCCAACCCAACCTTGAGATATCTGTCCGAATTATTGGGACTTGAATTACACAGCGATGATGAACAGGCAAGCCAGATTGTTCACCATGTTCAACTAGGGGCCGCTTCGACACAGAGAATAGTTGATTTGTTGCGAGATTCAACTCTGGTGATTGTCCCTAGCAGTCGGGATGAGGTTCTGGTCATGTTGTCTACGCTTTATCATCTGCCTGAATTCAAAAATAAAATTGCGGGGCTGGTCATTATTGGTGTTGCACCATTGACGGAAATTGCGCAAAGAATTCTTAAAAATGCAAAAATTCCTTATATGCGAACCGCAGAGACTACGGCGGAAGTTTATACGGCAATTCAGGAAGATGTCGCTAAAATCGGGGCGGATGATGAGGAAAAAATAGCCTTGGTACAACAACTAGCCGAGAGTGAACTCGATTTCGATTTGATTGATTCGCTCTTCTGAAAGTTTACATTTTATGGGTTTTCTGGGAAATTTTTTTGGTGGTGGCGGTGTCTCTATTGAAGGATTGCGTAAGGCGATTGCGCAGCAACGTTATGTTGATGCGAGACAGTTTGCCGAACAACTGGCGGAGCAGCCC
>JAOZLQ010000055.1:4034-12966 GCA_029934755.1 Desulfuromusa sp.
TCATTTTGCCATGCACAATTGACATCGCTTTATGTTCAGCAGCAGGAATATTCTACCGCTGCAGAGCATGCCCGGCAGGCTTTTGCTGCTGGGAATAACGATTCAAGGTTCATGCTGCTGGCAGCATCTGTTCTAGAGCACGTTGGATCATTGGATGAGGCAGAAACTATTCTGAAAATGTTTCCTGTTTCCAGTGGTAAAGGTGTTACTAGCCTACCGTTGGCTGAATTCTGGCTTCGGCATAACCGGGAGCTTGGCAATATTCTTGATACCTTTAATGCTGCTTGCCGGGATGAACCAGAAAATCCACGTTGGCAATTACGAGCTGCACAGACCTATCTGGCACGAAATTGGGTCAAAGATGGATTGAAGTTGTTACGAAAAGTAGTGAATGATCCCCGGTTGGAACCTGAACTGGCTCAAGAAGCAAAACAACTGCTGACTGATCATCATGGCTGAACTGGCTGAATTGAAAGAATATCTGGCAACTCATAATATTGAAGTGTGGGAATATGCCGAGCCAACAGCGACAGCGGTGGCAGCAGCAAATGCCGTTGGATGTCGTGTTGCTGAAATTGCCAAAACCCTGCTATTTCTGGTCGGTGGTAACCCCGTTGCTGTTGTTACCTGCGGTGATATGAAGGTAAAAAGTTCCCTTTTGAAACAGGCATTTGGGTTGTCCGGAAAGGTGAAATTGCCTCAAGCTGATGAGGTTTCAAATTATACGGGCTATATGCCCGGGGGGGTCTGTCCGTTTTTACTTCCAGAAGGGCTGCCACTTCTTCTCGATACTTCTTTGCAAAGATTTCCGGTGGTTTATGCAGCTGCTGGTAATAACCATTCTGCTGTTCCAGTCACTGTCTCTCAGCTGAAAAAAATGACTGGTGGGGAACTGGCTGAGCTTTGTGATCCCATCCTTGACAAAAACTAGATTTCTATTTTTGGTTTATTAGTTTTCTTGAATTTTTTAGTTTGCTTGTTATAATGCTGTTTTAGGTGAAGAGGGTTTTGAGTATTTAGTGACCTTCTCAATCTTATCCGTCATTTCTTTTGAGGAGCCTTCTCACGATGGTTTGGGAAACCGCTAAGCGGTTGGACGATAGTTATAAAAATACTTGGGGATTTGCCCAACTTCTTGAGCATATCGATATCGGGATTCTGGTTCTGGATATAGACCAGAAGGCGATTGATTATTGTAATGCCGCTTTTTTTGAGGTGTTGCAGGACGAAAACCTTTGCCGTAATTACAATGGTTTGTATGATTTGTTTGTGCGGAATATCGAAGCAATGGATGATTTCGACCTTGCTGGTCGTGTCGCCCATCAAGTGACCCATCAGGGGCGTTTGTTCGGCCATTCTGTCTACAAGGCGGCATCTAATTATCGTTGCATATTTATTCGTGATATCACTGAGAAAAGCCGCCTTGAATCGATTGCTCAGGCGGTCAATACAATGGATAATATCGGTTTCATCTTTTCTGGAATCCGACATGAAATTGGTAATCCGTTGAACTCATTGAAAATGGCTTTAAGTGTATTGAAGCAAAGTCCAGAAGCTACTTCTCCTGAGATGTTGCATGAATATATCGAGCGAGGTTTGGCCGATATTGGACGGATGGAATATCTGCTGAAATCACTGAAAGCATTTACCATGTACGATAGTGTCGATCTCAAAGATTTGCACTTGGTTGAGTTTATGGAGAAGTTTATATCATTAATTGAGCGTGATTTTCATTCTTATGGTATCCGGATTAAAACTGATATCCCTCTCGATATTGCTTGGGTGCGGATTGATGAACGGGCTTTACATCAAGCATTGCTGAATATTTTCAACAATGCTGCTGATGCTTTAAAGGATCAGAATACTCCGGAAATCAGCATCCGTGCTGAAGTCCATGATCAGCTCATGTGGTTGACAGTTGCTGATAATGGATGTGGGATTTTTCCAGAACAGTTAAAGTATCTTTTTCAACCTTTTAATACCAATAAACCAAACGGCAATGGGTTGGGTCTGGTGATTACTCGAAAATTACTGGCGATGATGAATAGTGATATCGATATCGTCAGTCAGTCGGGTTCTGGAACCGAAGTGAGAATCAGGTTGCCGATTGCAGTAACGCAAAGCTAGACTTGTTTAGCAATAGCGTTTCTTTCGATCATATAACAGGTCAAATTGTGAAAAAAATACTGATTGTTGACGATGAAAAATCTTTCCTTCTCTCTTTGAAGGATGGTCTGAGTACGCACAGTGATACCTTCCAAATTTTGACGGCCGAAAATGGCCGTGAAGCTGTTGATATACTACGTTCATTATCGGTTGATCTGTTGGTTACTGATTTAAAATTGCCAGAAATGAATGGTTTTGAACTGCTAGCCTGGACGAGTCGACATCAACCGCAATTGCCGGTCATTGTCATGTCTGCTTTTGGCACTCCAGAGATTGAAGCCCGCCTGGCAAAAATGGATACTTTGCAGTTTCTGGAAAAACCCCTTGATATTCAGATGCTTGAAGAGGGCATTTTTAATGGTTTGAATGCGGGGGGAAAAAGTTTTATCCGTGGGATTACCCTTGCGACTTTTTTGCAACTGATGAAAGTTGAGAAAAAAAATTGCACCCTTAAAATTTCGAATTCTAAGCAATCTGCCTATCTATATGTTCGACGGGGTGAGCTGATTGATGCCGAATTAGGTGATCTGGTTGGTTTGGAAGCTGCTTTAGAAATTGTCGGTTGGAACGATGCAGAAATTGAAATGGACGGGATCTGCCGACGTCAAGATGATACCATCAATCTTTCGATGGAGCATTTGCTGATTGAGGCATTTAAGCGAAAAGACGAAGCCGCTGAACTGGAAAAATCAGATTTATTAGCTGTGGATGAACGGGTTAATGGTTTTTTGGATGGGTTGTCTGAGGCCAAAAAAACAGGTAAGGTCTCTGAGAATTTCCCCCTTAAACGTCTGAATGAGGCTTTGACCAAGCTGACTCCGGTGCAAGAATATGCAATTTATGATGAGTCAAGTGTTCTGGTAAGCAAAAGTTCGGGGGAAAGTTCGCTGGGTGAAATTGATCCTGCTACTTTTGATTATTTGCTTACTCCCATTGCTGAAAATCTGAGTTTAGGTGATTACCGTTTTGTCACTTTCAACAGTGCTAGCCGGAATCGTTATCTTTTGTTTCATAGCCAGCAATACTGTATCTTGGCAAAATTAAAACCAGGGACACAATCGCAGCAAGTCATCAAAGAGGTTGAGCGATATCTTAACCGCTGATATGTCGTCATAGTTAACACGGTTCTGGGGAGGACAAGGGATGATACATTTAATCGATGAACTCAAGGTAATTCCAGGGGTTATAGGGGCCTGTATAGTAACTTCCCAGGAAGGGGTGAAGGTGACAAATCTGCCAGCTATATTCAAACCCGAGCGGTTGAGTCTGGTTGGTAAGCATCTATTAAAACTCTACTCTGCTGGACGTATGAGTTTTAATGATTTGACTGATGTCACTCTGCACTATGATGAATCGGTGGTGGTCGCGCGCGAATTGGATAAGGGGATGTTGATGTTTGCTATCTGTGATCCCAGTTTCAACCATAATCTTTTGACCATGTCGTTTAATCTGCTTTATGAAGAATTTATAAATGGTAATTTTTCTGTAGTAGCAAATGAAACGACGGTAGCAGCAGCACCAGTGGCAAAATCGGCACTGCCATCCGAACAGAAAATAAGTGGAATACTACAGGATCTTCTCGATGAGATGAAAGATGCTCTTGGTAAAATTTTGGGGCCGATGGCTGGGTTTGTTTTTGATGAGGTGACCGAAGAGTGGATGGATCAGGGATCTGCTGACTTTTCCCGGATAGATGAATTGATCGAACAGATCAATCAGGAAATTTCCGATGAGGATAAAGAGGATCAGTATCGCCAGCTTATTTCGTCAGCACTCAAAAGTTATCAGAAAGGTTAGACCTCTATGGCAACTGCAAAAGATTTTGTTGACCGAATTAACCAGATTGATGGTGTTGCTGGCTGCTTGCTGGTTAAAGATAATGGTGCGTTGCTTGGCCAAACTCTGGATGATGTCGAAGTTTATTCAACCTTGCTGCAGCTCAGCTCTAGTTTGTCTCGTGATATCATGACTAATATTGGTTTTAGTCACTGTCGTTACCTTAGTTTCAGTCGGCTCAATATGCAGAATTTCTATGTTTTCCCTATCGATAAATATCTGCTGGGAGTTGTGCAATTGGCGGACTGCTCTGCTGATGCTATGCTGGAGAGAATCTATCGACTTATTGGGCGGGTTTCTACTGGTGGATCTGTGATAGTTTCCTGATTTCAGGGTGTCATTATGCTTGATTTATTGCGCCAACGACGTAGTGTGAGAAAATTTAAACGGCAATCGGTTGAAGTAGAAAAAATTTCTCAACTGAGTGAGGCATTGTTGCGTTCTCCAACTTCCAGAAATCAGCAACCCTGTGAATTTGTGCTGGTTGATGACCCTGAAAAATTGGCACAGTTGGCAACGGCAAAAGCACATGGGGCCTCATTTTTTACGACAGCACCTTTGGCTGTGGTTATTGCAGCTAATCCGGAAGTATCGGATGTCTGGATTGAAGATAGCTCAATAGCGGCAATTATCGTACAATTGGTGGCAGAGCAACTTGGTTTGAAAAGTTGTTGGGCGCAGCTTCGCTTACGGATTCATGCTGGTAACCAAAATGCTTCAGAATTTGTTCGCCAATTGGTTGGTCTTCCAGCAGGGATAGAAGTGCCAATGATGATTGCTATCGGTTATCCAGATGAGGATATCGCTGATCACTCTCGTAAAACTTTATTAAATTCGAAAATTCATCATAATCAGTTTGGGGTATAGAACCTCTAGTAATACAGGAGAAATAATGTCATTTGTTGCTGTCGGAAACAAAGTCAAGATTCATTATACAGGAACTTATGATGACGGTGAGGTGTTTGATTCATCGCGTGACACGGAGCCATTGGAGTTTGAAGTTGGAGCCGAAGAGGTTATCCCCGGATTTGATAATGCGGTGATCGGCATGAAGGTTGGCGAATCCAAACAGGTTCGGTTGCTGGAAGATGAGGCGTATGGCCCCTACAATCAGGAAATGGTGTTTGATGCCGATCCTGATCAGTTTGAAGATGGTTTAACTCCAGAAACTGGACAGCAGTTTCAAACTGAGATGGAAGATGGAACCCCACTTTTATTGACGGTTAAATCGGTGGATAATGGCAAGGTTGTTCTTGATGCCAATCATCCCATGGCTGGTAAGGTGCTTAATTTCAATCTGGAGCTTGTTGAAATCGTTTAGCCTTAATGCCTCTAAATTTTTAAAAACCACAGAGTTGTTATAATTCTGTGGTTTTTTTATGATGGATGAATGCTTGAAGATCTTCGAAAGATTATCCATATCGATATGGATGCCTTTTATGCCTCAGTTGAGCAACGGGATAATCCGCAGTTGCGCGGTCAGCCAGTGGTCGTTGGGGGTAATCCTGATGGGCGTGGTGTTGTAGCAACGTGTTCATATGAAGCTCGTCGGTTTGGAATTCATTCTGCTATGTCTTGTGCTCGGGCCTATCGTCTTTGTCCTCAAGTTGTTTTTGTCCGCCCCCGCTTCGACGCTTATCAAAAAGTTTCTCAGCAAATCAGAGAAATTTTTCTGCATTATACGGATTTGGTCGAACCCCTCTCTTTAGATGAAGCATTTCTGGATGTCACCATCAATAAGCCGGGCATTCAATCGGCAACCTGGATTGCGCAAAATATTTGCAAAGAAATCCAACTCAAAACTGGTCTGACGGCCTCAGCAGGGGTGTCATATAACAAATTTCTCGCAAAAATTGCTTCCGATGTAAAGAAACCCAATGGTCTGACTGTCGTAACCCCGGAACAGGCAGAACAGTTTATTGCCCAATTGCCGATTCGACGCTTTCATGGGGTGGGGCGGGTGACAGAAAAGAAAATGCAGAATCTGGGGATTCATACAGGAGCGGACTTGTGTGAACACTCTTTGGCCGAATTGCATAAAAAATTTGGCAAGCCGGGGCAATATTATTTCAACATCGCCCGTGGTATTGACCTGCGACCGGTGGTGCCGAATCGGGTGCGTAAATCGATAGGAAAAGAAACGACGTTAAGTGAGGATACTGCTGATATTGGACAACTCATAACAATTATTGGAGATTTGTCACGGAAAGTTGCTGTTTTACTGGAGAGTCAGCAGAGCAGCGGACTGACATTGACCTTGAAAGTGAAGTACGCTGACTTTCAGATTGTGACTCGACGTATCAGCCGTGATCTGCCGATAGAGGCTGCTGACGAAATTTTGGCGATTGCGGAAGGTTTGTTGGTGAAAACCCGTGCTGGGGAAAAAGCAGTGCGGTTACTTGGTGTGACAATATCAAATCTGACGACAGATATTCCAGTTAAAGAAGTGCTACAAATGGAGCTACCATTTTCGGATATTTTTGAAAAGTAAATATATCGATAGCTTTTTTATATCAATGCCAGCCACCAGGCTGTTAAAGGAAAAATAGCAGAGAGAAATGCTAGTCCTTTGTTGGTTTTCCTCCATGGACGTTTAAATCCCTGTGTAATAAAATCTGCCATCAGACCCAGACCTATTCCAGAGATAAAACCAAACAAGTGTGCTCCAATATCAGTATTGTGCCCACTAGCTCCAAGCAGAGCTAATAGACCCAGTGCTGCTGCAAGCGGTAAAGGCCAACGATGGCGTAGTATGCTGCGAAAATGAAGCATATTGATTGTTGCAAGTAAACCGACAGCACCGAAAACTGCAGTTGATGCGCCGATGGAACGATGATCGGGGGATTGGACTAAGGTGTTTAGCAAATTTCCAAAAGCCCCAGCACCGATCACCAGGAACCAAGCGCGACCTGATCCGAGTATTCGACAGAGTCGCAGCATAAAAATACCGCCCAAAATAATATTGCTGGTCAGATGCAAGGGGCCGGAATGGAGAGTTAATGCAGTGATCAGTCGCCACCATTCCCCATTCAGAATCTTTTCTGTGTGGGCATTGCCAAGCTCTACCCAGTTGATCGGATGATGTCCGACTATGTTGATCTGTTGTTGGGTGATATTGTGAAAAATCGCGATAAAGATAAAAACCCAGATAGTTGATGCTGTATTTTTGTGTAATTTTCGTTCAACTGGGGGCGGTGGCGGCCAGTTTTGATTTTCTTTCTCGTACAGGATTAATTCATCACAGGCATTTTGGTATTGATCTACAGGGACTAAAAGTTGAAAGTTATGACCATTTTTTTCACTTCGACAAGGGATTTGGCGGGATTGAAGAACCAGTACCCAACTCTTCAGTTTCCGTTTAGAGATGGTCTGATCTGACAATCCATCTTTGAGTTCTGGTGGAATAGGAACCCAGTTGAGTTGTTCAATCTCTATGTGGTCTACTTTAATCATACTTTTCATCTTCGCAGATAACTGTTATTAACGGTACTGCCAAAATCTGTTGTTAGCCACAGACCCACACGGACGACTGCGGGACGTAAAACCTAAAATAAAAAAATCAGAATCATCCTCACCCGTTTTCTTCACTCTCTCAACGCGCAAAGGTCGCAGAAAAAACCTTATATTCAGGTTTTAAACCTAAAATCGTGATCTTGTTTGTAGCTTTATTTGTGTCCTTTGCGACTCCGTATGAGATATGATTTAGATTCTGTCCGGCTTTTGTCCGTGCGAGTCTGTGGCAAGAAAAAGATTGATTTTTGATATAATCAATACAAGGATTATTATGACAGTCAAACAAATTGCCAATGAATTACAGCTATGGTCACAAATAGAGGTTGCTGCCGTCAAGATAGTATCAGAACGGTCAATTGCGAGTTTTCTGGATAAGATCGCGCAAATTCCTGTTGAGCGTAGCAGGGCAACTCGTAGATTGGGAGCTTATGTCTCCAGAGCAGGGGAGCCAGTTTGTATCCGTATCCAGTTTGCTCAGGAACCAGAGATCCTGAAACAAACATTTCTTCACGAAGTTGCCCATGCCTGTGATCATTTAAATCGCGAGAAAGATCCTCACTCTTATCGGCGAGCCCATGGTCCTTCCTGGAAAAATTGGGCACGAACCCTGGGAATTTCAACACAGTGTTGTGGCGAGAGTGAAGCAATTAGAACTCTCCATCAACAACGTTTAAAGCTGGTGGCAGTTTGTCAGAAATGTGGCACCGAATTTCACCGTGTCAGACGTCTGAACAGAAATAGAACCTATGTCCATGATCGATGTGGAGGAAAAATAGAAAAAGTGTGATTTTATCTTACGAGATGAAAATAACATGTTTATAATAATTGAACTAATATTACAATTGAACAATAAGTATCCAATCTAGGCATTTATCCTGAATGATTCCTTAACAAAAGCATCTGTTTATTTTACAAAACTTAACGCAAATAAAATATGATTTTTGCTATATTTCTGTGGAATTATCAATCACAGAGGAGCTTACACATGATAAACATGCGCAAAATTACTTCATTGACCGCTTTAATTTCATTTGCATTACTGATGGTCACCAGCATTATTTTATATATTGTCCCTTCTGGCCGGATAGCAAACTGGGCTGGTTATCGACTCTGGGCGCTCAGTAAAGAGGACTGGGGGGATGTGCATATCAACCTTGGTTTTCTTCTTCTGATCGCGATCCTGTTGCATATTTTTTACAATTGGAAACCGATGATCAGTTACATGAGAAATAAATCGAAACAACTGCAAGTTTTTACTCCAAATTTTAATATTTCATTAGTTGTTACTCTTGCCGTATTTTTTGGCACTTTGGCAGGAGTTCCGCCGATGAGTTTTATTATCAATCTTGGGGGCGCAATTACTGATAATGCAAATCTTTACTATGGTGAGCCGCCATACGGGCATGCCGAACTGTCG
>JAOZLQ010000180.1 GCA_029934755.1 Desulfuromusa sp.
CGACGTTTTCTGGCATCGCTTGGGTATCGCTATCGCATCAATGAGTCAGATATCGATAACAATGATTATACCAACAATATTGTAACCTTATCAGGTACGGTGCGGTTCTGATGGCGTCGCACTGATAACCCTTCTCCATGAGGGAGAAGGTGGCCTTAGGCCGGATGAGGGGAAAGCGTGTGCTGCTTTAGGAAATAGCAATCAATTTTTTAGTGTTCTAGTACTATCCCCTCACCCTAGCCCTCTCCCTTATGGAGAGGGGAGTATAGCGAAAGATTGATGTTTTTTACCTTATTATTGTGAGATTTCATGTATACAGAGTTTTTTGACCTCAGTGCTAAGCCATTTGAACTTTTACCAAACCCCAAATTTCTTTATTTGAGTAAGGGGCATCGCAAAGCACTGAGCTATTTACAGTATGGTGTTCAGGAGCATGCTGGGTTTACCTTGTTGACCGGTGAGGTTGGGTCGGGTAAAACCACTCTTGTTCGTGATATCATTAATAAAATAAGTGAAGATGTCACCCTGTCGATGATTTTTAATACCCGGGTTGATGGCCATCAATTAATCGCTATGATTAGTGCTGATTTTGGGTTGCAGACAGAAGGTAAAGATAAAGTTCAGCTGATCACAGAACTCAATGATTTTTTGTTAGAGGAATGTAGTTCCAACCGGCGACCTATCATTATTATTGATGAAGCGCAGAATCTTTCAACGGAAGCACTCGAAGAAATACGCTTACTCTCAAATCTGGAAGCGGATGATTTCAAAATGGTTCAAATCATTCTGGTTGGACAGCCAGAATTGAAGCAAATTATTGCCAAACCATCATTGCGGCAGTTACGTCAACGGATCAGCATCAGTTGTCACTTGAACCCGCTTAATCGAGAAGAATCCGAAGAGTATGTTTACCATCGGCTTGCGACAGTTGGAAATCGCAATTGTGTAATTTTTCAGGATGGTGTATTCGATACGATTTTCCGTTTCAGCGGAGGTGTCCCTCGTCTTATTAATTTAATCTGTGATTTCCTTCTTTTATCGGCTTTTGTTGAGGAAACCCGTGAGATTGATATGGCGCTGGTTAATGATGCGGTCAACGAACTTTCATTTGAGGAATCGGGTCTGCAGCCTTCTAGCTTTGAAACGCAAAAAGGTGTGCCCCAGCCGGTTAAAAATACAACAACTCTGGATGACCGTCTGGCCCGAATTGAAGAGAATTACGCAAAACTCAATGCCAATCGATCGGAAAAAGAAGCGATCCTTGAACGCTTATCCAGTCAGGGTAGTATCCTTGAATATTTGATTAATCAGCAACAAAATCAATTTAGTCAATTTGATGATCAGTTGAAAAAAATCTCTGCCCAGATAGATCGATTACGACAAACCCTTCTGGTTGATGGAAAACGTTCTGAACATCAGGAATCCCTGGGACTTAAATCAAGAAAAATATAACGACAGGTGTAAGATAGTCATTGCCGCAGATTGACGCAGATTAGACTTTAAAACCTTTGACAGGATGAAAATCTGATAAAAGCGGATAAAGGCAGATCTTAAAATTAAAACCTTATTTTGGTTTAAGTTCAAAAACATCAGATTTTATCCTGTTGATCCTGTCAAAAGGTTATAACTTGGTTTTAGATTTATCAGCGTATGTCTGCATGTATCTGCGGCTAATAAAGGATTTATAGATGAAAATACTGGTGACTGGCGGAGGGGGCTTCATCGGTTCCCACCTTGTTGATTTGTTGCTCAAACGTGAGCATGTTGTAATAGTTCTTGATAATTTCAGTACTGGAAAACGTTCAAACCTGCCTCTAGAACATCCTCAATTGAAAATTATCGAAGGTGATATTCGTGATACCGATACCGTATTTCAGGCTGCGGAAGGTTGTGATGCCATTGTCCATTTGGCAGCGGTTGCTTCGGTACAGGCATCTGTCGATGAACCCATCGGTACCCATGAGGTCAATCTGGTCGGTACAGTCAAACTCCTGGAGGCAGCAAAACAACATTCGATCAAACGGTTTGTCTTTGCTTCCTCTGCTGCTATTTATGGCAATACAGAGGTTATGCCCGTTTCTGAATCAACCCCTCTCTCACCTTTAACCCCTTATGCTGCTGATAAACTGGCGAGTGAATACTATATCGATTTTTACCGTCGTCAATATGGTTTGTCACCCGCTGTTTTCCGTTTTTTTAATATCTTCGGCCCCAGGCAGGACCCCTCTTCACCTTATTCAGGTGTGATCAGCATTTTTATGCAACGAACCATCAATGATCAGCCCATGACCGTTTTTGGTGATGGTGAACAAAGTCGTGATTTTGTTTACGTTGCTGATCTGGTTCAGCTACTCGCTGACGCTGTAGAAAAACAGAACCCCAATCATTTGCCGATGAATGTTGGCAATGGAACGCAGACTAATTTGAATCAGTTGCTTGATTTGATCCGAGATTTTTCAGGGAAGAAGCTGGCCGTCAGTTATGAGGAGTCTCGGCTAGGGGATATAAAACATTCATTGGCTGATAACCGAGCGGTATGTGAAAAAATGGATTACCACCGTCAGTATCCGGTTGCGTTGGGATTAAGAATAACTTATGATTGGTATCTAACTAAGAGTGAGAGCTCGATTTGAAAACCCTTTTTTTGACAGGATTAAGTTCTGATAAAATCGGATGAAGGCAAAAGATCAAAGGCTTGTTCTTGGTTAGGTTCTTAACATCAGATCTTATCCTGTTGATCCTGTCAAATGCTTAGAGTTTGGTTCTAGAATTACCAGCAAAAAAACAGCGTGTATCAGCGGCTGGAATATGACTATAGGAGATTGAATAGTGGTAACTATAAAGCAAATCATAGAGAAAAAAGCGAAAATAGCTGTTGTCGGTCTCGGTTATGTCGGTCTGCCTCTGGCAGCTGCTTTCGGGAAAAAAGTTGATGTCATCGGTTTTGAAATCCATGCAGAAAAAGTTGACCAGCTTAAATCCGGTTATGACGCAACCGGTGAATTGACCAAGGATGACTTGGAAAATACGGTCATTGACTATACGACAAATCCCTCTGATTTAAAGACTGCTGATTTTATCATTGTCACGGTACCAACACCAATTGACGAAAACAATAATCCTGATTTGTCTCCTATGGAAAAAGCATCGGAAACGATCGGTCAGAATCTGAAAAAAGGTGCGATTATTGTTTACGAATCGACTGTTTACCCCGGAGTAACTGAAGATATCTGTGTTCCCATCCTGGAACAAGAATCGGGTTTGAAGTGTGGGATTGATTTTAAAGTTGGCTATTCACCAGAGCGGATTAATCCAGGCGATAAGGTCCATACCGTCGATAAAATTATCAAAGTTGTTTCGGGAATGGATGAAGAAACACTGGAAACGGTCGCGCAGGTTTATGAACTAATCATTACTGCTGGAGTTCACCGGGCTTCGAGTATCAAAGTTGCCGAAGCGGCAAAGGTGATCGAAAATACCCAACGTGATTTGAATATTGCTCTGATTAATGAACTGGCGTTGATTTTCAACAAGCTCAATATCCCAACTATGGATGTGCTGGCTGCCGCCGGAACAAAATGGAACTTTCTAAAATTCACTCCCGGCTTGGTTGGAGGGCACTGTATTGGTGTCGATCCTTATTATCTGACTCATAAAGCAGAGCAGATTGGCTATCTACCTCAGGTGATTCTAGCTGGTCGTCGGATCAATGATGGGATGGGGAAATATGTTGCTGAAAATACTATCAAACAGATGATTAAATCAGGAAAGGTGATCAAAAATTCACGAGTTCTGGTTTTGGGCCTGACATTTAAAGAGGATGTTCCTGATATTCGTAATACCAAGGTGGTCGATATCGTTTCAGAATTAGAGGACTACGGTATCGAGGTGCTCATTCATGATCCTTTTGCTAATCCAGATGAAACCCGCCATGAATATGGATTGGAACTGACAGACTTATCCGCAGTCGGAAAAGTTGATGCTGTTATTTATGCTGTTAGTCATAAGTCATTTGCTGGATTGATGGCATCTGATTTTGCTGAGCTTTGTGGTAATGGCAATGGTAGTGGCGTTGTTGTCGATGTGAAGAGCATCCTTAATCGTAATGAGGTTGAGGCTGCCGGGTTGGTTTACTGGTC
>JAOZLQ010000056.1:0-4019 GCA_029934755.1 Desulfuromusa sp.
TCCGGCGGTCAATGACGATACTTCGGTCACCTTCAGCTACACGGTGACGGATGGAACACTTAGTGTTGCGGGCTCAGCATCATTGGACATCACTGCGGTGAACGATGTCCCAATCATCACCTCTGATGGTGGTGGCCCGAACGCAAATATTTCTGTAGTAGAAAACACAACCCTTGTCACGACTGTTACGGCCACAGATCTTGACGGGGACACATTGAGCTACAGCATTACCGGTGGCGTAGATGCTGCACATTTCAGTATCGACAACATTACAGGAGCATTGAGTTTTATTGCTCCCCCAGATTACGAAAGTCCAGCTGATCAGAATGGTGATAATACTTATGCGGTAACGATCAGGGTAAGCGACGGCAACGGGGGTTTTGATAACCAATCACTTAGCATTACCGTCACCGATATCAACGAATCAGCTATTGGAGCTGTTTCTGATACAGATGCAGCAGCCAATACGGTCAACGAAAATACAATCGCAGGTACGACAGTTGGTGTGAGTGCCAATGCCACTGATCCTGATTCTGGCGACACAGTTTCCTACTCACTGGATAATGATGCTGGCGGCTTGTTTACAATTAATAGCAATACGGGAGTCGTTACCGTCGCTGGGGCTCTGGATGCAGAAACTGCCACCAGTCACAACATAACCATCCGGGCAACTTCTTCGGATGCCAGTTTCAGCACCATGAGTCTATCGATCTCTATCGCTGATATGGACGAGTTTAATGTTGGCCCGGTCACCGATTCTAATGGCATTGCCAATACTGTCGCTGAAGATGCCCATATCGGCGCTGCCGTTGGCATCAGTGCCCTGGCTACCGATGCTGATATCACTGATAATGTTGCATATTCTTTAACTGATAATGCTGGCGGTCGTTTTGCCATCGATACCAATACTGGCATCATTACTGTTAACGGTGCATTGGATTATGAGCTTAACAGCAGCCACTCGGTCACAGTTTTGGCCACCAGTTCTGATGGTAGCACCAGTCAGCAGATTTTCACGACCAATGTTACCGACGTAAATGAGGATGAGGGAGATGATGGGACAACCACGATCACCGATCCTCCTATCGAAGATCCTGATCCGATCGAAGAAATAACACCAGATGATCCAAATCCTGAGCCAGATAATCCTGCCGAAGACCCAATTTTGGATGAAGAACCTCAGGATTTTGAAGAGATTACGATCATTCCAGATTTGACTGAGACAGATGAGCTTATTGCTTTAGAAGAAGATCCAACTGTTGAATTAACTGAAGATATTCAAGATTCGGTCGAAGAGCTAAGATTAGGGAATTCACAGGAACGCCCGGAGAACGATCGTTCCTACAGATATTTTGATAATAACCTGTATAAAGAGATCCTTTCAGCTAAACATTTGAATTATCAGTATCAGGCTCCACAAGACATATTAGAACTGGATGAGTTTGATGATTTCGACACGATAGATTTTGACAGTGACAATTTTGATGAAGTGATTGCAAGGGGCAATTATGATCTTCTCAGGCAGGAAATTGATGAGGCGTTCAACAAACAATTTAAAAGTGAATCACTAAAAACAAAGGTCGTGACCGTGACCACGGCAACCTTTACCATCGGCATTATCAGTTATCTGTTGCGCGCTGGTTCTCTTGCTGCGGCCCTTGCATCATCGTTGCCGTTGTGGCGGGGGTTTGACCCGATTATCGTTTTTAGTGGAGATAAGAAAAAGAAAGAAGATCAGAATGAGCTTCATGACACAGAGGAACCCAACGCAGATTCTTTTTTTGAGGACGATGCAGAATGATTTTTAAAACCCCCGCAATGCGATTGAGTATCGCCCTGGTTCTGCTCTCGGTCAATCTGCTTTTTGTGGCCAATCTGATCGGGTTTATCCCGGATCGGTCTGAAACTGCGCTGGAATTGCGTAAGGGTTTAAGTGAATCTCTGGCACTGCAGTTTTCAGCCGTTGCCGAAAAAGGCGAATTCCAAACCATTCAGGACACCTTACGGGCCGTTGTCGCAAGAAATGATGACATCCGTTCCGCCGCAATTCGTAGCAGCGATGGTCGTTTGCTTGCTTTGGCGGGGGAACACCTGGCACATTGGAAAACCCCTGCCGATGGAAAATCAACTCCGACTCATATCCATATTCCGATTTTCAGAAAAGATAAAAAGTGGGCAACCGTCGAAATGCGTTTTGCCCCACTCTGGACCGGTTATCTATCTGGCGGCTTTACTCAATCTTTTGTCGGTTTTCTGGTTTTTATCGCCCTGAGCAGTCTCATTTGTTATTTCTTCATTATCAAAAGAACCCTGCGTGAACTTGACCCTGCAGCAGTCATTCCGGAGCGAGTACAAAAAGCCTTTGACGTATTAAAAGAAGGGGTTCTGGTTCTGGATGAAAAAGAACAGATTGTAATGGCAAATACCTCTTTTGCCAGTTTGTTTGAAAAAACTCCCACGGAATTGATAGGACTGAAAGGGTCAGAACTGGGTTGGCAGGACTGTCACAATGTGAAACAGGTACGGCAATTGCCGTGGATCAAGGTTCTGCATGACGGCTTGGAACAACAGGCTGCCTCGATGAGTTTACTCAACAACTTTGGCCATAAGATCAAACTTGCGGTAAACGCAGCTATGGTGCCAGACAATGCCGGAAAATGTCGCGGCAGCCTGGTCACTTTTGACGATATCACCCAGGTCGAGGAAAAAAACTTTGAACTCAGTAACCTGGTAGATCAACTGCAGCTGACCCAGGAAGAAATCCAGGCAAAAAGCCAGGAACTGGAATTTCTGGCCAATCGTGACCCCATGACCCTTTGTCTGAACCGGCGCTCCATGGACAGAGGCCTTGCAACTCTGTTTATCAAAGCGAAAGCTGATACTAAAAAGCTATCCTGCCTGATGGTGGATATTGATTTTTTTAAATCGGTCAATGACCGCTATGGACATGCGACCGGAGATCAAGTGATCAAGGCGATTGCTGACATTCTGAAGACCTGTACCCGCGACAGTGATTTGGTTGCGCGCTACGGCGGAGAAGAATTCTGTGTCATTTTACCCGACCTTGATCTGGACCAAGCGGAACAAATTGCCGAGCGAATCCGCCATTCGATAGCAGAAAAACCCTGTGCTGGAGTTAAGATCACTGCAAGTCTGGGGGTTTCTTCCATTGAACAGAATGCTAACAAGCCGGATGAGCTGGTCAATCAAGCGGACAAGGCTTTGTATGCGGCCAAAAATAGTGGTCGTAACCGGGTCATTTGTTGGGGAAGAGAAGATCTGGATTCGCTTACCACAACAACTGATACAACCAGTGAATCAGATCAGACTAGTCCTGAAGCCGTTGTAGAAGGCCAAAATCAGTTGCAACGCCGAGTGCAGGAGTTGGAAGGGCAGCTGAAAAAGCGCAACCTGGAATTCGAACATTTTGAGATGTATGACTTCAAGACCGGCCTGCCAACCCGTTCTCTGTTTGAAGATCGAATCGGTCACGAAATTGCCAGAGGCAAACGCAAAGATTCTCTGGTGGTAGTCCTGTCAATGAGTATCGATACCATAGAGCAGGTATATAAAACCCTGGGAGCCAGTACCGCTGAATCATTAATGAAAGCCTGTGGTCACCGCTTAAATGATGTCCTGCGGGAAAATGTCGACACAGTGGCGATGATAGAAGATTTCAAAGGAACCTCATCGGTTTCACTCGTCAATCAGTCAGAATTTGGAGTGCTGCTGATTGATATCAAGCAGGTTGACAATATTACCTGGGTTATCAAGCGGCTGCTGGATTCGTTTGAAAAACCATTCAAGGTCAAAGGACATAAGATCTATACATCAGCTTATATCGGCGTAAGTATTTTCCCTCACGATGGTCAGACTGCTGAAGATTTGTATAGCAGTGCAACCAACGCCTGTAGCTACGCGCAAAAAAGCCAGAGAAAAGAAGGTTACCTTTTCTCATCAACCGATCTGAATGAAAAAGCAATAAAACAACTGCAGATTGAAAATGCACTGCATGTTGT
>JAOZLQ010000056.1:4029-12923 GCA_029934755.1 Desulfuromusa sp.
TAAATGACGAACTGGAACTGCACTATCAACCGCAAATTGAAGCTGCTACAGGGCGAAATGCCGGGTTTGAGGCGTTGCTGCGTTGGCAGAGTGCAGAGCTGGGATTTATCCCGCCTGATGATTTTATCCCGATTGCTGAACAATCGGGACAAATTGACCGACTTGGAGATTGGGTTTTCTATCAGGCGTGTCAACAGCTTAGACGTTGGATGGATATGGGGCTTGAGGTAGGAACAATTGCCGTCAATCTGTCGGGAGCGCAATTACGGCAACCGGACCTGGCCAACCGAATCCAGAGTATTCTGGATGAATTCAAGCTGGGAACACACATGCTGGAGATTGAGCTGACAGAAAGTTCGCTGGTCAATTCCTATGACAAGTCTTTTTCCGTTTTGAAACAGATCAAGGAGATGGGTCTCCGCATCACCATGGATGATTTTGGTACCGGATATTCCTCCCTCTCCTATTTAAAAGATATCCCGTTATCATGTTTAAAGATTGACCGTTCCTTTACCGCAGACATCGGCAAAGACGAGATGTCTGAAAAACTGATCACCTCGATTATCTCGATGGCACATGGATTAGGGTTGGAAGTGGTCGCTGAAGGAGTTGAGAAAAAACACCAGGCCGACTTTTTGACCGCTCTGAATTGTGAATATTTACAGGGATATTATTTTGGTCGCCCAGCTCGTCAAGCTAATGTCACAGAAACATTACAAAAACGATTAAAAATCTGATATAAAGTATTTTAATGGAAACGATGAATAGTCAAGCAATGATTCAGAAAATTGAGCAATCGGCACAACTAATTTCGTTGCCGGAGGTTTATTTTCGCTTAAAGGAGTTGCTTGCCGACCCTGAATACACGATGGCAGAAGTGGCTCTGCTGGTTAGCCGTGACCCCGGGCTGGCAACGCAATTTCTGCGGATTGTCAACAGCCCGTTGAATCGAAGATCCAATAAGATAGAAACGGTCAGCCACGCGGTCAGCCTGTTGGGTAGCCGGCAAGTACATGACATTGCTCTCTGTGCCTCGGTCACTGAAGCCTTTGACGGGATTTTGATCGAGGTGATGAACATGAAACAGTTTTGGCAACGAAGTGTCTATTGTGCGGTAACAGCGCAACAGCTTGCCATTGCCGGTGATGAAATGGAGAGCGAGCGACTTTTTGTCATGGGATTACTCCATGATATTGGCCATCTGTTTATGTATCTAGCGATCCCCGAAGAATCACAACAAGTGATTTTACAAGCAAAAGAACAGCAGAGACCTTTATACCAAATTGAACGTGAACTGCTCGGGTTTGACTATGCACAAATAGGCAGCAACATGATGCGGAAATGGGATTTACCTAAAAGTCTGCAGGTGACAACCCATTTTCATCCGGAACCGCATATTGCAACCCAGTTTGACCTGGAGACAGCCCTATTACATCTCAGCTCGCTGTTGACTCAATCCGATCTGGAAGATGGCCAGTTTGGAGCGGGGGCTTTTGTTGTTGATGACACGGTTTGGGCGACCACCGGATTGACAGAAAAGCAGTGCCTGGAAGTTCAACAGACAGCAGCAGAGCAGTTTGCCGAAGTTGCAACCAGCCTTTTTCCTTAACTGATGACTATGATCTTTTTTCGATTAAAAGCAGATCTGGGTAGCATTTTTGGCAAACCATTTTCTCTGGTTATGCTCCTGCTTTGCCTCGTCATCCTGACTCCAACGACGTCAGAAGCGGAAATGATAACCCCGTACCAGTCCGTTGAGCAGGCTCTTCAATACAGCCCCCAGTTACAGGCATTAACTCATAGTCATCAAGCTGCTCAATTCGATCTTAAGCAATCCCGCGGCCGATATCTCCCCTCTGTCGATTTGTTACTTGGTTATGGTCTGGAACAACATAGTGATAGTGCAACCCGAAGAGATGGTTCTGATCCATCCGATAAAGATTGGGATTCGCGGGGAGATGCAACTCTCCGGTTGACCCAGAAAGTTTACGATGGCGGGGAAACCAGCCAGCAGATTGTGATTCAAAAAGCGTTACTGGATTCTGCCCAGTTCCAGATTCAAAGTGCAGCTCAAGCGGTTGCTCTTGACGCTATAGCCGCCCATCTGGACGTTTTCAGACAACGTGAACTGGTGGTTCTGGCTGAAAAAAATCTGGCAGTTCATCAAGATATTCACCGATCCTTAGCGGAACGGGCACAGGCTGGAGCAGGAGATATTGCCGATGTTTCTCAAGCCCAGACACGGCTGGCACGTGCCCAATCGACATTATATCTCAGCAAAGCTGATCTCAGTAAAGCACTTGCCAATTATTCTCGAGTCGTAGGATTTGCTCCTGAGCCCAAAAATATAACCTATGCAGGAGTCCCGGAAACCCTCCCGGTCAACTTGGATAAAGCCTTGGAGCTTATGGTCAATGGGAACCCGGAGCTACGTGTATTGGCGGCAGCTCTCACTGAATCTGAAGCCAGGGTTGCTCTGGCGCGATCACCCTACAAACCAAAGATAGATGTCCAGCTCAGCAGCCGCTACAATGATCAACTCGAGGGCGACCAATCCTGGCAGAACACCAATGACGCCATGCTGAACCTTCGCTGGAATTTATTTAATGGAGGACAAGATAAAGCAGCAAAACAAGCAGCCTTATCACGTAAATATCAAAGTCGTTCAGCACGAGACGATAAATTATCTGAACTTCGTGAGGCGACCTCAGCGGCTTGGCTCACATATCAATCATTGCATAAACAAAAAGCTGCTTATCAAGATGCCGTTACTTATGGACAGAAGACCTTTGATGCATATATAAACCAATTTTCTGTTTCCCAAAGAAGTCTGCTGGATGTTTTGAGTGCCGAGAATGACTACTTTCAGTCAGCCAGCCAATTGATCACCGTCACCATCAATGAAACCCTTGCTGCCTATCAAGTTTTAGCATTGACAGGGAACCTCCAAGTTACCAGATGTTCAGGTGTCAGAGAATACCCTGAAGAGTTGGAACACCTTTCTCAGGCATTGATACTCCCTTCTACCCCTCCGGGGACATCAGTCCCATCAGTCCCAGGCAACCAAATAGTGTTGTCCCAACAACGAAATGAAAAAAAACTAAGCGATGATGAACAGCTGAACTCCTTGTATTCCGTTGTAGTTGGCCCCTGTTTAAATCAACAAGAACTGAAACGTGCACACGAAATATTCAACATGTTAAATTTGGAGTTCAGCCAGAACCCTGGGAAAGGTAAGGTAAAAATCGTTCGCCTACTTGAAGGGATTTATTCTGCGGCGGAAGCGCGGTTAAAATTGTCAAAAGTCAAAAAAAGTGTTGACTCAGCCTATATCCTTCCCGAGAAAAATCAAAAACTTGGACTTTATCTAGGCTCATTCCATGAAACAAACCGTGCAGCAAATTTTTCTAAAAAATTAGAGCACATGGGATTTTCAACCCGCCAAATTCCTACTGAAATTGAAATGATCGGTGAAATTTTAACATCTCAACAGACAGATAAAAAAACCGCACAATTACTACTACAATATATTGATGAGACGGGCATAAGTGCAAATTCAAACCACGTAGATTGAAACTTTTCAGCCCCGCCAAACAGCTTGCATTAACAAGGAGTATAGCGTATATAGTACAGCCCATGCGCCCGTAGCTCAGCTGGATAGAGCGCTGCCCTCCGGAGGCAGAGGTCACAGGTTCGAATCCTGTCGGGCGTACCAATAAAATCGACCGTTTATCAATTGGCTGTTGTTTTTTACCTGTACCCACCGCGCTTTGATCTTTTTTCCTCCTCAACAACGACTGACCCTAAAATCGATACCATCTAGCTAACAAACATGATCCAAAAGGAATTTGAATGTCACTGAGATCGCTCATACTGCTGGTTGCCATCTCAATCGGTGGGGCAATAGGCTGGCGCTGTGGTTCTTTTGGAGGAATTATGGGCTCTTATCTGGGGAGTGTTCTGGGTTCAGCCATCGGACTTTATTTAGGACGTAAAATCCAACACAACTTGGATGGTGATTAACCAAAAAAGTTGTCCCTTCTCTATGAATACCAATACTAAAAATTCAGCAACCTTATTTTTTAGATAATCGAGCAGAAACCGGCACCTTCAGCTGAGGACGGTTGAAAAAATCACTATTGATGATGACATAACCAGCCAACCGTTTTTTATCGACAGGAAATTCTGCTAAAACCTTCAAACTGGCTCGTTCACCCGGGGCAATTATTAATGGTGACAATTCAGCCACAATTTCGGCACTGGTTACTTCCGGGGGTTGTAAGGTGATAGTTTGTGCCGACTGATTAATAATTTCCAGCTCGGCCTGTAATGGGCTATTTTTCTTGACACTCCCCCAGCTAACCCGTTGTGGCTGCAAGAATAATTGGGCCTTAACTGTTCCTAGCAAACTGAAAGTTACAGCATCATGCTTTGGATCGTTCGTTTCGAAAATGACCCTCTTTTGCACCGCCCCACGAAATCCCTGCGAATTAAAGGTCAACCGCAACTCACCTATTGCTCCCGGTGCCAAGCGACGGGTTGTCAACAGAGCGGTAGTGCAACCACAAGAGCTACGCAATCGACTGATCTCCAGGACCTGATCGCCAGCGTTGTAAAAACGAAAAAGATGGGTGCTTTCATCACCTTGGATAATCTCGCCAAAATCATGATCTAAACGCTCAACAACTAGCGCTGGAGCAGCAAAAACAGTGCAGGAAAAAAACAACAGCAGCACCAACAGTAAATAACTGCGCATAGATGACCTTTCTTTATTTTAGCTATTTTTCTAACAACTCTGAATCATAGCATATTTCCCTCGACTAAAACACTGATCCGACCGCTTGTTGCAATTGACAGAACTACTTTTTTCCTGTTATAGATTGCTGTCAAACTACACACTTTAGGGAGTTATAAATAAAATGGCGGAGCAAAACCGCAAGATTCTTTTTTCTCGCGAAAGAATAGCTGCAGAAATTAAACGTATTGGTCAAGAAATTAGTCACGATTACGGTGATGAAGAAATTATGTTGGTTGGAGTGCTAAAAGGCTCTTTTTTATTTATCGCCGACCTGATTCGTGAGATTGAGACCCCATCGGTTATTGACTTTGTCCGGCTTGCAAGCTACGGATCTGGCACCCAAACATCTGGAATTATTGAATTTCGCAAGGAACTTGAAATGCCAATTCATGATCGGCATGTTATTATCGTCGAGGATATCATTGATAGCGGCTACACTTTGGAATGTCTCTATAACAAATTGCTGCTACAGGAACCACGGTCTTTAAAAATTTGTACCTTGATTGATAAGAGAGCTCGACGGGAAGTTGAAATCGAAGCAGATTATATCGGTATCAGCATGGAAGATGGTTTCATTATTGGTTACGGTCTTGATCACGACGAAAAATACCGCAACTTGCCAGACATATATCTGGTTGAAAGTGCCTGATTCCCTATTCGTCTGGGGATCAATCCTTAGTCATGAATCATACAATAGCAACAGCTCCAGAGACATTGCCCAAGAGGTTGCTCACCACTGAGTCAACCCCAACAAAGGAGAATGCCTGATGATCATTGTTTGCCCTGAGTGTTCAACTAAATTCACCATTAATTCCGACCGAATTCCTGACGGTGGAGCAAAAATGCGCTGCGCCCGTTGTAAACACGTTTTTCTTGTTGAAAAACCGTCTGAATATGTGTCGCCCATTCTCGAAGTTATGGAGGCCGCTCAGGAAGAGTCCACCATGGACTCAATCGGCCAGCAAGAAAGTCTCTCACAACCACCAGCCACTGATGAAAATCTCAGCGACACCCCATCAGAGGAGTCGGACTTTGATTACGACAAATTCCAGGAACTTGATTCCAGCACAACCGAAGAGGGCACCTTTACCTTTGGTGCAAAAACCGAGTCCACCGGGGATTTCACCTTCACAGAATCAGCCAATAACCCTGCTAGCAACAATGAAAAGAACTTTGTCTCAGATAATGATGATGAGAAAATTTCTGCGCCAACCAACGATGATGAAGTTACCAGTGAAACTCCCTCAGAGACAGTGACACCTACTGAACCTGAAGTCACCACACAAACGATTCCAGAGAAGAAAGGTGGAGCATTTTCCAGCCTTATCAGAATACTACTACTGTTGATTCTTGGAATTTTAATTATTGGTGGTGTATACGTTTATATAAATGGTACGGATCAGTTGGATCAAACGATTCAGCAAATTATTGGACAACAAATTGATCGGCCGGTGCAAACCGGCCAGATCACCCTCAGTGCGTTAAAAGGGGAATTCGTCCAGAATGAGCAAGATGGTGAATTTTTTCTTATCCGCGGAGAAGCAATCAATAACTATTCTGAATCCCGAGCCGCAATACAGGTCAAGGGGGTTATTTTTGACCAGAATGGCAAACCACTACTGCAAAAAACAGTTTTTTGTGGTAATCCGATTGACGATGAGAAGCTCCATTCACTCTCATTTTTAGAACTGGAAAAAATCATGGGAAACCAGTTTGGCAATGAACTCAGTAATATGAAAATTAGCAGCAATCAGTCCATCCGCTTTGCCATCGTCTTCAAAGATCTCCCTAAAAACCTTTCAGAATTCAGCGTTAAGGTTACATCTTCCAAACCCGCCACTGAGTAAACTCTAGAGATCCCCGCTAAACCATCATTCTGTTGTTACTTTTAAATCGGTCTTATCGCAAAAAAAACGGCAACCATCCGAGACAGTTACCGCTTTAATTTTGTTGTCAACCAGTGCAGCTTATTCAGCAGAAATAGCATCTACCGGACAAGATTCAACACAAGCACCACAATCAGTACAAACATCAGGATCAATACTGTAGATATCACCTTCACTGATTGCTTCAACAGGGCAAGTGGGCAAGCAGGCACCACAAGCAATACATTCGTCTGAAATTACATGAGCCATAGGTTTTTCCTCCTAAAATATGAGATGGTCACCCGACTATCGGGTGCGTTGTTCTGTCTTTTATCAGATATTCGTCCCGCTGTCCAGAGCAGAAAAAACCTTGCCATAAAACTGTCATTTAAGCTAGTTTGTTGATAAGTTTTCTAAATAACCTCTTGGAGTAAAAGGGTTTATTGCCGATAGTGCTGCAGGCAAAAACAACTTTAAATAATACATGGACAAAGGAGATTTAAATATGGATATCCTAGCTCTGAATTGTGGTAGCTCTTCAGTAAAATATCAGCTTTTTGACTGGACAAAGAAAGTGGTCATTGCCAAAGGAATGGTCGAACGTGTCACCATTGGTGATTCTTATATTATTCATGAAGTCCCCGGTCGTGAAACTTATCGGGAAGAATATGAGTGCCCTGATCACAAAACAGCCGTCCACCTGATTGTAAAAATTCTTACAGATAAAACCTATGGGGTGGTTGAGAACATGAGCAGTATCTCAGCCGTCGGTCATCGAGTTGTACATGGTGGTGAAAAATTCACTAAATCTGTTCTTATCAACGACACCGTACTTGACGCTATCAAAGAAGTTCAACACCTCGCTCCACTGCACAATCCCCCTAATATTGCAGGGATTGAAGCAGCGCTGGCAAATCTACCTGACGTTCCCCATATTGCTATTTTTGATACAGCATTTCACCAATCAATGCCTGAACATGCTTATACTTATCCAGTTCCGTGGGAATGGTATGATAAACATGGCGTAAGGCGTTATGGTTTTCATGGCACCAGCCATCTCTATGTTTCTAAACGGGCCGCAGTATTACTGGAGAAAGAACCTGAGAACTGCAATATAATCACTATGCATATCGGTAACGGGGTTTCACACACTGCAATCAAAAACGGAATTTCAATCGATACTTCCATGGGTCTGACCCCCCTGGAGGGAGCAGTCATGGGGACCCGCTGCGGAGATATTGACCCGGCTATTCCTGCATTTATTATGGAACGTGAAAATTTATCCCCTAAGGAAATAGACAGTGTTCTCAATAAAAAGTCTGGAATTCTGGGTATAACCGGTGAATTTACAGATCGTCGAGATGTCATTGAAGCCGCTGAAGCAGGCAATGAACGCTGCACCTTGGCACTGGAGATAGAAAGCTACCGACTCAAAAAATATATCGGTTCCTATTGCGCAATCCTTGGCAGACTGGATGCTATCGTCTTTACCGCTGGAGTCGGTGAGATGGGCTGGCTGATACGTGAAAAAGCACTCGAAGACCTAGAACACATCGGCATCAAACTTGATAAAGAGAAGAACCGCAATACGATGACTCGCAAAGCGGAAACAACAATCACCACACCCGATTCCCCGGTCAAAGTTTTTGTCATTCCAACCGATGAGGAATTAGTATTTACAGAAGATGTCGTTGCAATTCTGGAAGAAACTTATACAGATCATATGAAATTCAAATATTCATTTGCCGAAAATACATTTCAACGCAAGTAGATATATCAACACGTCTAAAAATAAAAAGGTCAGCAGATGATGTTGACCTTTTTATTTTTTCTAGCCATTTCCAATAACCTGACCTCTGTTCTTCTATTATGGGAATGGAGAACTTAGTAATATTCCTCTCCGTAATCAGGAATCTGATCAAACCAATCAGGCTGGCTACGTGCTTCAGCCAGAGCGATTTCTGTCTGGGCGATCATTTTCTCCCGATCTTTAGGGTAATTACCTGCTAAATTCAGAATATTGGACACATGATTTGAGCGCAAAATTGTTTTTTGCGGTTGCAAGTGTTTAACAATCATCAGCGCTTCCTCAATAATTTCACCGTTTTTAAGCGGCTCAATCAGCGCAAAATAAGCATCGTTATTGCGCCGAAACATTGTCAATAATGAGAAGTATTCAGGAGATAACTGGTTGATCCATTCAGCCGTCGCAATAGCATGCTCACGGCTGA
>JAOZLQ010000181.1 GCA_029934755.1 Desulfuromusa sp.
AATCCAAAGGATCAAACTGGTCACACTCTGCGTAACACAGTGGACACACCCAACCCTCCGGAAGATCGTCAAAATTAACTCCCGGTGGAATCTTATTCATCTCATCACCTTTTTCCGGATCATAAATATAGCCACAACAGGTACAGATATATCGCATAATTCATCCTTTTTCTAACCGTATCTAGGGGACTCGTAACAATTCATATGCCCCCTGAATACTCACACTGAGAAATACTTCGCTTGCGGATGATGAACCACAATCGCCGAAGTACTCATTTCTGGAACCATTTCAAAAGATTCGGTTAAACTGATGCCTATTTTATCTGGTTGTAACATTTCAAAAAGTGGCTGATGCGCGCCCAGATCAGGACAAGCAGGATACCCAAACCCATAGCGAGAGCCTTGATATCCTTGCGCAACATAGGCATCCATACTACCTCGTACCTGCTGAATTCCCATTTCTACACGCATCTGTTCATGCCAATATTCGGCCAACGCATCGGTTAATTCAACTCCGAGCCCATGCAACATCAGATAATCATGATAACTATCTTTTTCGTATAAATCTTTCGTCTGCAGTGCCAGTTCTGCACCAAGGGACACAACAAAGAAGCCGACCTTATCGCCACCTTCTTCTAAGGTACGAAAATAATCGGCGATACAGAGACCGGGCGCATTTGACTGCCGTGGAAAGTTGAAGGATTTTGTTCCCGTATCACTCTCAATCAATAATTGGTCACCGTTGCTAACGCAATCAAAATACCCATAAGTCACCTTTGGTTGTAACCATCCCTCGCTCAGGGACTGATCTTTTAAGCGTTGGAACAGTGGCAATACAGTTTTATCGATCAACTCCGCATATTCATCTTTCGATATTTTCCCGCGGCGATAACCCCAACGCCCACGAAATAATGCTGCTTCGTTGAGATAACCGAATAGTTTTTCTGCATCAAGATCTGTAACCAGCTTGTGGCCAACAAAAGGCACGTCCGGCGGATCAAACGAACGATCTAAAACTTCTTGCTGCGGACTGGGTCGATTTTTAACAACGTTACTTTCTTCCCAGTAGGTTGATGTTAGTGTCCCAGCTTCAAATTCACGGATCGCTTTCAAACCAGCAAAAGCATCGGGGCAATACACGACCGACTGATTGTAATTAGGGGTACAATCAACGGCAACGAACTTTGTCGTCAGTGCTGCACCACCAAGAAGAACCGGTTGTGCCAGCCCAGCTGCCTGAAACTGACTTAAATTATCCTTCATCAACAATGCTGATTTAACTAACAACCCGGATAGACCAACAACGTCAACCTGCAATTCCTTAGCTTTATTAATAATCTCTTCTGCAGGCACTTTGATGCCAATATTGTAGACCTTATAACCATTATTCGACAAAATAATATCAACCAGATTTTTGCCAATATCATGAACATCCCCCGCCACCGTTGCTAAAAGTATAGAAATCTGCCCGTCATCAGCATGTTTTTCCATATATGGCTCCAAGAATGAAACACTCTGCTTCATCACCTCTGCCGACTGCAACACAAACGGCAACAGCAAATCCCCCCGTCCAAACAGTTCCCCAACTTCACGCATCGCTGGCACCAAAAGATTATTAATGATATCCAAAGGCTGCCAACGCCCACGCAGAGCGGTGAGTAAATCTTCCAATCCTTCTTTCTCGCCCTTTAGAACCTTCTGGTGTAGTCGTTCTTCAATAAGCAAGTCATCTTCATTTTCGCTCTCAGTTTGCTCAACAGCTTGTTCAAAGTGGTCAATAAAAGCCATCAAAGCATCGGGGTGACGGTTGAACAACAAGTCAAAACAAATCGTACGATCTGCTTCACTAATTGACGCATAAGGGAGAACTTTGGCTGCATCAACGATAGCGGTATTCAGTCCTGCTTCAACAGCTTCATGAAGAAATATTGAATTGAGAACCTTTCGCGCAGCTGGACGCAAGCCAAAACTGATGTTACTGATCCCCAGGGTAAAACCGACACCGGGCAGTTCCTGCTTGACCAGTTTAATCGCCTTCAGGGTTTCGATTGCGGCATCGCGCATGGTTTCATCACCGGAGCCAACGGTAAAAGTGAGCAAATCAAAAAGGATATCCTGCGGACGTAGACCATGTTTATTCACCGCAAGATCATAGATTTCTCTGGCAACTGCCAACTTCTTTTCACAAGTCAGCGCCATTCCTTCAAGATTGATGGTCAGAGCAACCACCGCGGCACCGTATTTTTTTGCCAACCGGCAGATACGATCCAGATTAGCGCCACCATCTTCCAGATTGATCGAGTTGATGATTGCCCGTCCAGGATAGAGTGGCAGCACCAACTCCAAAGTGTCAGGACTGGTTGAATCAAACATCAATGGAGCTTTGCATGATCCAGCACACAATTTGGTCAATTGCAACATATCTACCGCTTCGTCACGCCCGGCATATGCGACACAAAGATCCAGAACCTGTGCACCACGTGCTTCCTGATCCAGAGCAACCTTGAGACAAGCATCCCAATCCTCTGAAAGTAATGCCTCCTTAAAAGCCTTGGACCCATTCGGATTACAGCGCTCACCAATTAATAACGGTGGAATTTCCTGATGCAATTCAACCGCCTGATAAAGGCTAGCTACGGAAGCTTTCATATCGACACCTCCCGCTGTTTTGGTTGAACACCTTTTACCTTCTTTACCAGTGCAGCAATATGGACAGGACTGGTACCGCAACAACCGCCAACGATACTAACCCCCTGATTAACAACAAACTGATACATCTGTTCAGCATAGTCCTCAGGACTTAAGGGATAATGGGTTTGGCCGTTGACAACTTCAGGCAAACCCTGATTGGGGATAACGGAAATCCGCCGAGGCCAATTTTCACTCAAATATTTAATGTGTGACATCATATCCTGTGGACCCGTCGCGCAATTAAGACCAAGAGAAAACAGCGGAAAAGGTTCCAGAGTGGCTACCACCGCAGCGATATCAGAACCAACCAGCATGGTTCCCTGTTGCTCAATCGTTACCGAAGCCATCACTGGAATATCACGGCCAGCAAGTTCCAAGACCTCAAATGCCGCAACAAGAGCAGTCTTGGTTTGCAACAAGTCCTGGCAGGTTTCCACAATGAGACAATCAACCCCAGCCTCCAACAGCGCTTCCACTTGCTCCCGCGTTGCCGCAGCCAAATCTGCAACCTCAATATGTCCCAATGAAGGCAGTTTAGTTCCCGGTCCAACCGACCCGGCAATATATTTATCTTCTCTTCCAGCAATCGCCAACCGAGCATTCTCAACAGCACGGGTATTGATTTCTTTCACTTTATTCTGCAGACCATACTCTTCCAATACCACCCGTGAGGCACCAAAAGTATCTGTCTCCAACACCATGGCACCGGCATCAAGCATGCTCTTATGAAATTGAATAATATGGTCGGGAGCAGAAAGATTAAGAACTTCATTACACCCTTCGCACCCGGACCAGTCATTTTCAGTAATGTCCATCAATTGCAAGCTGGTTCCGCATGCGCCATCAAAAATGAGTAACGGTTGTTGAGTAAATGTCATTTTTTTTATCCTGTCAAAATATTAAATTCGATAAAGCTCGTCACATTACCTAGTCTACAAACAACTGTCCAGCGACAAACCATTAAACAATTTCCCTATTTTCATAAATTTTTGTTAAAATTCACCAGTCATTAACTCATGGGAGAGAAATTGTGAGTTCAGCAGAGCATCAAGCAAGATCTATTTCACCACATCGTCGGCTAGGTGAGTACCTTTTGGCAGAGGGCTTGCTGAGTGCTACACAGCTTGATGAGGCAGTTGAATATCAGTGTATTTATGGGGGAAAGCTTGGTACCAGTTTGATTGAATTGGGTCTGGTTACCGAAGATCAATTAGCAAAAATCCTCAGCCAGCAGCTAAAACTTCACTACATCAAACCAGAGCTTTTGATGGATGTTACCGAATCTCTCCTGAGTATTATTCCAAAAGAAGTTGCCCTTAAAAACAAAATTGTCCCCTACCATAGAGACGGTAAAAAACTTTATGTTGCAATGAATGAAGTTTCTAACCTGGCAAATATTGATGAACTGTCCTTTCAACTGGATCATATTATTATCCCCCTGGCGAT
>JAOZLQ010000182.1:0-2648 GCA_029934755.1 Desulfuromusa sp.
ATTGCAGTTGCGCATTCAAAAAGAAAACCAGGCTATTGGTTAAAGCGCAGTTGAGGCTTTTACGATATATACGTAACAAAGTCTGGAGTCGACCGAAAGGTTGAGCTTGGTAGAGGTAACATCCTAGCCGGGTGGAGCAATCGAGTCTAATCATAACGTTTCTCCGACTGGCGGGGACAGGGTTTAACGGAAGTAACAATAATCGATAGTCTGGCAGGGTCAAGCCGCTACGTTATACCAAAAATTGTCGGTAGCCTGTCCCCACGCGCAGCAGGGCGAAGCAATGTGGATGGCATTCTCGATGGTCACCGATTAAATTTAGCACTATGAGTGTTAGCGATGGTTTGAAAATGTTGATAAAAACGGAAAAACGGTGGCTATCCCCGATTTCCGATTTTTGGGTTCTTGAATAATCAGTTTGCAATTGTCAATATCATTTGGTGTCAGTTTAAGCACCTCACCAATTCTCATTCCGCCCCTGGCCATCAACTCCATGATAATCCTATTTCTTGTATTCATCGTTCTAAAGATAATTTCGTCGATGGTTTCCTTGTCAATGATCTTCCATTGGATACATGTAGCCCGACGGAATATTTTCTTGATAATTGGTGTCGCACAATGATTTGTCAGATTCGGCGAGGCGGTATTGATGGTAAAATTGTAAAAAGACGAAAGAGTTGAATAATGATTGCGTTTTGTCGATTGTTTGTTGCCATTAGTAAGTTTGATCAAAAAATCGAGAACCTCTTCTTGGCTAACCTCCTCCAGTTTCCGGCAAGTAAATGTTTCAGAAAAATGAAACAAAACGAACTCGCAAGTTTTAACGGTATTTTTTTTGGAATTAACCCGATGGTACTGAAGGTGATAATCGACTGCCTGGGAAACGTTCATCTTTTTCTCCTTTACAAAAATAATGTTTTAAGATACCTACTTGTACCGACTTAATGATAGTAGAGGTTGAAACATAAAGATAATCCATTTCAAGAATGGTTACGATCAATCTTTCGTTCTAAGTTTTTGACGAGAATGTTGATATTGCCAAAGAAGAGCTATATCTTTAAGTTGATATTTAAGGCCTAAGACAAAAATGACCACATTTGAAGAACAAATGAATAAGGAATTACTCAAAGTATGGGAAGAGAATTCAGTAGGTGATGAAAACGAAGTTTATATGCCAAAATTCTATTCCAATTTACTCAAAAACAAGCTTCTATTTATAGGTATAAATCCATCGTTTAACTCAAGCAAAATCAACAATCTTTTTAAGCTTCTTACAAAAAATCAATATAATGCAAATGAGTACTTCAAATGGACAAACAGAGAAAATTTTTCCACTAAATTATCAAATGATTTAGATGATAAAATACGAAAAGACTATCCGTATTTTAAAAGATTCAGGGAAATAGCAGAATATACTCAAATTGAGTGGGAACACATTGACTTGTTTCACAATCGCCTTACAAAGCAAAACAAATTAAAAGAAATAATATTTACAAACAAAAGGACAAGAGAGCTTAATAAATTTGGCAAAGACCAAATAAAAATATTCAAAAAAATCATAGCACATATATCACCACAACTCATTGTCGTTGCAAATGCCCTTGCTTCCAATATTTTTGAAAATGAGTTTAAAGTAGCATTCAAAAATGATGCTGGATATCATGTCATTCAAATAAACAAGAAAACTGTCCCATTATTTTTCTCTTCCATGTTAACAGGAGGGAGAGCACTTGATAATTATTCATACAAAAGGCTAAAGTGGCATATTCAAAAAGCTTTAAAAGATGTAGCACAAACAAAGGCATAACGACCCCATAAACTGATAACTTGGCAAACGTATTGAGATAAAAACTTGAATTTTGGTTGATAGCTGCTCTACTTTTCAGAAACCAACTTCATACCGACAGAGGTATCCGTCAATGTTTACAAAACGTATTCTCACCACTTTTTTCTTTGTAGTAATATGTTTGATAGCATCTTTATCAGTCCGAAACTTTTGCCATGCAGCCCTTACCCTCGATTGTAAACGGTTTGAAAGTGGGGGGGCGATAAATGCCGAGCAAGTTGTCAAGATGACTTTACGCATCTATGATGATGAGTTCAGTGGACAACTCTTGTTTGAGGAATTCCAAGAGATTGTTGCGAGATCGGGAAAATCCCTCTTCACTTTTGAACAGGGTACGGTAACGGTTCATAACAGAACCTCCGAACTCGCAACTGAAAATATGTGGGTCGAGGTGGAAAGCAATGGTCAGATAATGTCTCCACGGATCAGTCTGGCTGAAATCGGCACGCCTTATGATTTAACCAGTAGCGACATAAATATGGTCGAAGCAAGCTTAAGAACCTCCGGGGAATCGACTTTGGTTATCGATAACAATGGAGTTACTCTTGGCGGCCTGCTTAACATGGGTTTACAATCGATCAATCTGGGAGGCATACCTCGTAATACCTGGCCTGCTGGCGACCAAGCTCTAGCGGAGGGTTCCGTTGGGACCATCGAGATCGCTGATGATTCCATTATTGCCGCAGATTTGGCCAATGATTCTGTTGGTAGCAGTGAGGTGTTGGATAACTCCTTGACTGCCGCCGATCTAGCGGAGGGTTCCGTTGGGACCATCGAGATCGCTGATGATTCCATTATTGCC
>JAOZLQ010000182.1:2748-4082 GCA_029934755.1 Desulfuromusa sp.
CTGTTGGTAGCAGTGAGGTGTTGGATAACTCCTTGACTGCCGCCGATCTAGCGGACAACTCGGTAACCTCGAGTAAAATTGCTGCCGGTTCTGTCGGTACGTTTGAAATTGCAAATCATTCAATTACTGAAGCCAAGTTTGTTGATGGTGCAGTTCTTGCCGAGATCATTGATGATGACGGTCCTGGTTCCAACCTTGATGCTGACACTCTGGACGGAAAAGATTCTGCAGAGTTTGCCAATATAGATCATACGCACGACAGCAGATATTGCTCCAAAAGTTATGTGGATGCCTTGGAAAGCCGCATCGCTGCGCTGGAAACCTTGCTGCTCCACTTCAGCCGCTCAGGTAATGAAGTCACCATCAGTGGTGCTAATCTGAATATTGTAAATGGCAGTGGCAGCACCGGCGGAGCAGTCAATGGTCTGGGAAACCTGATCGTCGGTTATAATGAGGATCCATTTAATGGGAACAGTCGTGTAGGTTCCCACAACCTAGTGGTGGGCTACAGTCAAAGTTTCTCTAGCTACGGTGGGTTGGTTGCAGGAAGTGACAATATTATCTCTGGACCCTATGTCTCAGTCCTCGGAGGACAACATAATAAAGCCAGCGGTGGGTTCTCCTCGGTTTCCGGAGGTAAGAACAACATTGCCAGCGAAGTTTGCTCCTCGGTTTTAGGTGGGAATAACAACACGGCCAGCGGTGGGTTCTCCTCGGTTTCCGGAGGTAAGAACAACATTGCCAGCGGTGGGCACTCCTCGGTTTCCGGAGGTCTGGACAACATTGCCAGCGATGCTTACTCTTCGGTTTCCGGAGGTAATAACAACGAAGCCAGCGATTCTTGCTCCTCGGTTTCCGGAGGTATGGACAACGAAGCTAGCGGTATGTACTCCTCGGTTTCCGGAGGTAGGCACAACACGGCCAGCGGTGGGTACTCCTCGGTCAGTGGCGGTATAAGTCATACCATCACTGACTATGATGACTGGCAGGCCGGTGCTCTTTTTCAGGATTTTTAGAGGAAAAGCTGTTTTGGTTCCGGGTTGAAGAGCAGATGTGCTCAGTATTGCAGAGTTGGTTGCAGGAAGGGGTTGTGGTTGAAGTTAAATTGAAGGTCTCCAACAAGAGGAGGATAGCTCAAATCACTAATTGAATTACTAATTGCGGTCAAAGTAACATTTAATTATCGAATAGAGTTGGCCGAAGTTGCAATGTGTTTACCCTTGTTAATATTGTCAACGGCAAGGTCTGATTGCAAATAACTGCTGAAGACTAAACCTTATCAGCGAATCTGTAATCTCTTGCAGGCAAGCAACAGAAAGTTCTGTAGTTAATTT
>JAOZLQ010000183.1 GCA_029934755.1 Desulfuromusa sp.
CCTTGCGGAAGAAGACTGTTCCTGTCCCACAAGAATATTCCTGAGTTATCGGAATAATATATTTTCTTTTATATTTGATTCTGCGACCGTAAACCAAAAAGCAGATCAATTCTAAAACGAATTGATCTGCTTAAAGGCAGAAATATCTGAAATTTATTGAGTCGGTTAAACCTAAGCTTATATTTCGAACTAGAAAATACTCGCTAGGCAACCCGGTCCCATTTCGTAAGTAAAAATTATCTTAAAAATCAGCAACTATATTTCCGATGGAGCTGGCAACAACGTTTTCTTAAAATAAGGCAACAAGAGTATCACCAGTAAAATCAAGCCAAGGATAGCTCCGACAAAATAAGTGGAAAGTGAAAGTCCAAAGATAAAAAATGAATCCTTTGACCTCAGATAGTCAATGGGAAAACCAACAACCATAATTCCAAGGCTTGCCTGGACACTAAACCACCACCCCGCCGGGCTTTTAGCAGCCAATTTATAAATAGCTAACAATACTGAAATTGCTGTATAAAGAGCGATGGGGCCACCATACCGCAGGATGGTCTGAGCTGGATCGGTAACTGTAGCTGCATAGGGCATCTCAAGAATTCCCCTAATACCATGCTCGGCAAAGGAGAAAGCATCGGTGCCGATCATTCCCAGAAGCGTGAGAACTACGAGATAAATTATTTTATCTTTAGTATTGTCATATCCGATAGCGATTACTGCCCAGAAAGCGATTAACCCGATACCGAAAGGGATAAAACCTGCAGGCTCCTTGAAAAAAACCGCTCCAGCCAAAGAGATATAGAAGCCACCAATGGGTGCCAGTGCCATGATGGTTACCATAGCGGGAAAGGCCCATTGTTCCTTGCGGTACAGAGCATAGATAGTAAGGAGAAGAAAAAGACCTCCAAAAACTTCCAGCCCTCGCCAGTAAGAAGAGATATACATCCGTAAACTGACCATCTTCATGAGTCTTTCCGACTTCTTGATCATTCCCTTACCGGCACTAGCAAGAGCCCCTCCTTTTTCTTTTAGAAACTCGATTCTTACAGGCTCTCCAGCAGACAGAGAAACAGCTTCATTAAGGATGGCTCCAGCAGCTCTATCAAGTATGGCACCCGGTCCCTTCAGCTTTGGATGCTTCATTTCCTTGGTTGCCGTTGCCAGTAAAAAGGTGCCCACCTGTTTTATTTCGGCAGCCATGTCTAGTCGATCCGGATTCTGGGTCAGATTGAGTATTTTTTTTCCGGCATCAAGCCTTAAAGTACCTTCCTTTTCCAGCAGACCGGAAAGACCAGAAACTTTTTTAATTACAATATCCTGAGCTTTGTCAATTGAATATGGCGCAAAGATCACAAAATATACGGCCATTACCAATCCAATCACACTTAAAATGGTGATTTTTGATTTTGATATTTTTTGCATAATTTTCCTCCTGTTTATTTCGTAAAATAACCTAAAAAGATATATTCAAGTACGACCATCTTTTTTGCCAACGACCCTGCTCGATCTGTTTGCTGCAAATTGACATACTCACCACATCGAGAATAAAGGTAATAACAGAAATCGATGTTAAAATGGCGTTATTTGCTGTAAAGAAACGGTAAAATTTATCTATTATCTGCCATTCCTTTACACTATGGTCCATAATCCACTAGATATGTTTTCTTATATTAAACAACGAATTTTCTTAAAATATTTCATTGCCATAACGATTTTTGTCCCCTTGGTATTTATTCCCTTTTTTTTCTGGATTTCCCATCGGCAAGAAGAATTTATAATGGGGCAGGTGCGGAATCAGGCAATGATACTGCATAAACAAATTCTACATACCAGACAATGGGTTGCCGACCACAACCATGTGCTCATTGCCAAAACCGGTGCTGTCCGGTCAAATCCACTTCTCAATAATCCCGACATGGAGGGCCTGGACGGGATAACGTACACAAAGATTACCCCGGCCATTCTGACCCGTAAGCTTTCTAACTATGCAAAAAAAACGGATCTCTATTCCTTTAATATCACCAATATTGACGGACTGAACCCCACCAACCACCCAGATGAGTTCGAAACTAGTGCAATTAACACCTTTCGTGCGGAAAAGTTGAATGACGAACCCGGCACCGAATATGTCAGCTCTATAGAGGTAGATAGCGGCCATCATATTTATCGCTTTGCCGCCCCCCTGATGGTCGATAGTAGCTGCGTCGCCTGTCATCTTGATAAACTATTCAACCCTGGCGACATAAGTGGCTGCATCAGCGTCTCCATCCCTATTGATGCAGCAAGAACTGCCATCAAGAAAAACTCTCGATTACTCTTTTACATAATGTTTGGACTCACTGGTCTGGTAGTTTCCACTATTTTTATCTTTGCCCAAGTTCTTATCTTTGAACCAATTCAACGGATTAGAATCTTCATCAGACAGATGCAACTGAATGAATATTCATGTGAAGAAAGCGGGGGCGACGAATTAAAAGAATTCGCCGATTTCATCTACCTCTTGGACAAAAAACTAAAAAAACAGCATCTAAACCTGAAACTCAAGATCGAAGAATCCACCCTGGATCTTTCCCACACTAACCAACAGCTGACCGATGCTAACAGGGAACTGACTCGGTTGAACGAAGCGAAAAACAGGTTTTTTTCCGATATCTCCCATGAAATCAGAACGCCCCTTACATCCATAAAAGGGGCTGCTGACATCTTATCCAAAAAAAATTCTTGTAATGATCCAGACTACTTGGCAATGATTCAGAAAAATACTGATCATCTCGTAAAACTCATTGTTGATCTCCTTGATTATGCAAAACTGGAATCAGGCCAACCTGAATTGACGATCAAGGAACAATTATTGCGAGATATTGTTGAAGATGCTCTTACTTCAGTGCAGCCACATGCACAAATCAAGGATCTCAATCTTATATGCCGTGTTTCATCAAAGTGTGTGGTTCCAATGGATGCCCAGCGGATTTTTCAGGTTCTTACCAATCTCCTTACCAATGCCATCCGTTTTTCTCCAAAGGGTGCTAAAATTGTGGTAAGTGCTGTTCAAAAACCAACCGGAGTGGAAATAATGGTCAAAGATTGTGGATCTGGCATCCCGCAAGAATATCATACTGCTATTTTTGAAAAATTTTTTCAGGTTCCGCCTTCCAACCAGGATTCAGATAACAGAAAAGGATCGTCTGGCATCGGTCTCGCCATTTGCAAACGGTTGATTGAGGCTCACAATGGCTTTATTTACGTGAAAAGTCACCCCGATCACGGCAGTCGGTTTATCTTTTTCCTGCCATTGCATAAAAAGGGATAACTATGGATTCACCACATATCCTCATAGTTGACGATGATCCAGACATCCTGAAAATCATACAAGATAATCTTGAAATAGACGGATATCTGGTTTTTGCCGCTGCCAACGGCCAAGAGGCCCTGCAATTATTTGAACAGGAGAATATTAATCTTATTGTTCTGGATCTTTCTATGGCAGATATGGACGGTATCATGATCTGCCGAACCATAAGAAAAAAATCAGAGATCCCAATTATCATGCTGACAGCCCGTGATACCTTAACTGATAAAATTCTAGGCCTTGAAAGCGGTGCAGATGACTATCTTGTCAAGCCATTTGAATACATGGAGCTTGAGGCGCGCATCAAGACCCGTCTGCGTAGAACTATCTTACAATCCAGCTATTATGAGACATTAGAGCTCGGCGAAGTAATAATCTATAGTGCCACACAGTCAGTTGAAATTGACGGCATAACAAAATATTTAACTAAAAAAGAGTTTGCCATCCTGTTTTTACTGATGAAACACCATGGAAATTTGCTTTCACGAGAGAAGATAAAACAGGAAATCTGGCCAGAAAAGAAACTCTATAAGTGGAGCCGTTCTTTAGATGTTCATATCCAGCATCTACGGGAAAAACTTGAAATCAATCCCTCTCAACCAAGATATATTATTACTGTCCCCGGAGCAGGTTACATGTTTATAAGTAATTTCAAACATCAAAACCTGCCAGGGTAGAGAGATTGTTTCGCCGACTGACCATTTATTTGGGGTGTTTTTGAAATATGCC
>JAOZLQ010000184.1 GCA_029934755.1 Desulfuromusa sp.
TTCCTCAATAATAACATGAGTGGCTTCAGGATTTTTTCCCAGAACTTCCTTCATAACCACAGTTATCCGATCCATGAGCTCTTCTTTTTTCTCAGCACTAATCCCTTCAATTGCACGTACAGTAACTACCGGCATTATACAGCCTCCTTTCAATTAACTCTGCAAATAGAAATCTCAGTATAGCCTGAGAAAGAAAAAATCAATAGTCAAATTTGTTCATATTTATCGATACCCGGCCCAATCTCGTCTTACACAGTCTAAACTTAACCGCATAGCTAAAGGTAAAACAATTCAACGGGTGGCTCAATCAACTCGATAGTATAATACGTTCAAACCTTTGTTCCGATCTGATTCAGAAAAATCATCCCCCGAATAGAAAATTTGCTGCAGTTGAGCTTGCCAATAAAATTTTTGAAATAATGTCTGGATATAATCGGCAGACAGGTACGGACTACTTAAACAAATCAGAATTTCTCCTCCAGGATTCAATAATGACGGTAGTTTGCGTACAAGTCTAGGCCAATCCCGTTGTGATTGAAAACTATCACCCTGATCTGCCGGTGGATCACAAATAATCAAATCAAACGGTGCCAATTTATATAGTTTGTTAAAACTGCGAAAAAGTTCCAATGACAAGAAACTGGCTTTTCGTAAATCCAAGTTATTAAGGCGATGGTTTAATCGCCCCAAATCCAGTGCACCGCGATTCATATCCAGGTTAACAACCTGGGTCGCGCCGGCAGATAACGCTGCCACGGAAAAGCTACAACTATAAGAGAAAAGATTGAGGACCTTCTTTCCCGCTGCTATTTTTTTGACCAAGCTTCTACCGAGAGCCATATCAGGGAAAAATCCGACATTCTGTACCCCATTCAAACGTAAACGATATTTCAATCCAGCTTCAACAGCATTGATCTCATCGGACAATTTACCAAACAGAGTGCGGCTAGGTGATTTTTGCCGATAACGTTCCTGAAGAATAACCACCTCAACAGCAGCAATTTGCAAACGTAATAACGCAACAAGCTGAGCAAGCCAAATCTCATCTCGCTGGCGATATAAAGTTATCAGGACAACCGGTCTAAACCAATCGATCACGAGATCTTCATAACCTGGGAAACAATGTCCTCGTCCATGAAATAAGCGCCGAGACTCATTTCCTGAACAATTTCTTTTATTGATTTCTGCTTCAATTAAGTGCATAGACCCAACAATTAGTAAAACAACAAAAACTTTACAAACAATTCAAATAACTACTGGAAATGATAAATAAAACTGGTCATAATAAGGAAAAAATATTCACATAGGAGAACGATCAATGAATAGAACAAATCTGATCATTTTCATTCTAGTGATACTTCTTGGAGGACTTGGGCTGGCTATCTATTTTCAGAATAAACCTGTTCCAGAGCAGGAGATTCAGAGCATTCTGCCACCTCCCCCACCTGAGCCAATTAAAAATCCTATTGTTCACTACCCAGTTTTGGAACCGGTTACGGATCAAACAACGCCTCCATCCAAACAGGAAGACTCTACAGTGGTGGAAACCGACCCGCAGCTTCCTAGTACTTTACCTCCCGTTACGGAGAGCGATCAGAGTATACGGGAGGCTCTTAAAAGTCTATTTGGCGGCAAACCCACCAGCAAACTACTATTCATGGAAAACATTATTCAAAGATTTGTTGCAACTGTTGACAATCTGCCGGAAAAACGCTTGCCAAGAGCTCACCTGCCACTCAAAACACCCGGTGGAAAATTTCTGACAGCAGGGACGCTTGAGGCCCCACAAACCAGCAAAAGAAATTACAAACGCTATGATGCTTACGTGATCTTACTTGAATCTATCAATTATGACCTGGCAATCAAAATTTATTCCTATTTTTATCCATTATTTCAAACAGCTTATGAGCAGTTAGGCTATAAAAACGCTTATTTTAATGACCGACTAGTCCATGTCATTGATCACCTGCTAGAAACGCCAAATCCTCCAGATCCGATTCAACTTTCACAACCGTCAGTACTTTTCACCTATGCAGATCCTACTTTGGAAAATCTATCATCTGGACAAAAGATATTGCTCCGAATAGGTCAGGAACAGAGACTGAGGACCTTAAAGGTTTTGAGCATATACCGAGACAAACTCACAAACCTACATCCTTGATTGAAAAAGGCTCAACTCGAAAGAGTTGAGCCTTTTTCTAAACTTATAATAACCCCAAAACTGGATCAGGAGAAACGACGCTCAATCCCTTGATAGCTTGAACGCGGCAAGCACCTAACCGGATCAATTCCAGGATAAACCCAACCATCAGAGCGTTGAAATTTAACAATTTCATCACTATTAATCAATCGTTGTAATATCGGTGGCTCAACCATCCCCATCATCCCATCTTGATAAACTACAGAAACTTCTCTCATCAACGATCTCCTTTAATCATGTTTATACCATTTAGCAATATAAATTCAAAGGACTATGAGATAAAAGCTCTGTCATATCAAGATGTTAATTGTAACTATCAAATATATATTAGTTAATGGTTTACATTAACTCCTGCGCTCGGGGCCGACATAGTGGCCTCGCAGGGTACTTCTTATTGGGTCTTTACCAACCATGACCCAACCCGCTGCACGCTCAAATTGCTCAATTTCACTCATCACAATCAATTCATCCAGCCTTTGCGAAGGAATCAAATCAATACGACCATCCTTATAACGGACACGAATCAACATAGTTTTCTCCAGAGAATTTGACCATAAACAGTGGGACAAGGATTAATCAAGCAAACTATCAATAGCATCAAAATCAAAGCGTTTTCTGCTAACTCCGTTATCAAACGAATCTTATGCGTATCCTCAGCTGTCAATTTCGAAACATCATCTCTGATAAGTTCAAAAACCGTTGAAGATGTGCGACCAGCCCGCATATATGGAATACCACTGCTAGCAATAATTTTTTGTGTTATGTGGCTGATTTCTCCAAATCCGGGGATAATAATACCGGCAATTTTGTCGTGATATTCGTCTAGTTGGTAGAGATTAGAAATTGTCACCTACAATTCATCTCGACTACTATTCACAATAACCAAGGTTGCATCAAGGAAAGACTGGTTGTCGTTTTACCACTGTTCATTCCTGTTGCAGCGATGCGAGCCATAATACTTGCCCCTTATCAGCTGTGAGCCAATAGTTCTGGAATTGCTTCGAAAGTCTCTCCATTTCTCCGTCGTTCAACGTAAGAATAGACTTTTTCAAATTCACTCTGGAGTAAAGCAAGAATACCTTGAATAGTTTCAACTTTCACAACAACTGGTTGATATCGCGTCTGCTTTGCTATTTTGACAAAGTTTGGACTCTTTTGTTGGGCGATAAAAATTTCAGCATCACTAATCAACGAAATAATTGCCTTCATCTTATCCAACCCGTCATGCTCCATGTCTTGCGCAACATTAGTACGTTGCCCCACAAAAGTATGTTCGGTATCAGCAACAATATCATAGAGATAGAAACACTCCGTATCACCCATGTGGGTTTTTGCTATTGTTTCCCCATCATTTGAACCGATACAAATTCTCATTTTACGCATAGTTACACCTTCATTAGAAAAAATAGTTCAAAATTAAAATCAACTTAAAAAACTCAATTCCCTGTAGCTTTTGACCTTTGATCTTGTATCGCTTGCATAACCATATTTATGACACCAGCTGAATCAAGACCCAATTGAGCACGCAATTCAGCCTGATCTCCTTGACCAACAAAATAATCAGGAATACCAATCCGCATAGTGGGTATTGCCAGCCCGGCATCACTCAACAGTTCAAGAATAGAAGCTCCGAATCCTCCCTGCAGCGAATTTTCTTCGGCAGTAATTACAAATGGAACCTTTTCTACTTGCGAGATAATTAGATCTTTATCCAAAGGTTTAACAAAACGAGCATCAACAACCGCAACATCGATTCCTTGGTCAGATAAATGATCTGCGGCTAACAATGATTCGTTCACCATATCACCTACCGCAATAATCAGCCCATCAGAACCTTCGCGGAGTAATTCTCCTTT
>JAOZLQ010000185.1 GCA_029934755.1 Desulfuromusa sp.
ATTCCAGACTGCACCCTATCAATATCCGTTGCAAATTTGAAGGACTTTGTTTAACCGTGTGAAATTATAAGATAATTTATATTAATGTGAATCAAAAACAAGGAATATATCTACCTATTCTCGCTTCAGCAGATGATTATCGAACCATTCTTGCAACTCTAATTGCTCTTGCCAATTGCGCAAAAAACGTTCTCTGTCGATACGGTAATGGCGCAAAAAGTTTTGACGTGAGCGAAATTCACGCATAGCATCCAGATCTATGACCCATGGCTGTTGATTGTTGATTAAAAAGTTGGTGGCCTTACAATCCCCATGATAAATACCAGCACGATGCAGAATTTCAAACAGGGTGATAAAGTTCTGTGCAGTTGTATCTTTAGTATTTTTCGCTGATGTCACGTTCTGGAAGTATTCAGCTGCATCGGGAGCGGCGATATGTTCACACACGTAGTAGGCACCCAGCCGTAATGGGCCAAAGCGTTTTTCAATGACAGCAATGGCTTGTGGAGTGGCGATCCCAGAGATACTAAGACGGTGGGCATTTCCCCACGAGACCCAGGCCCGACTGGGGCGCAGGCAACGTCTTAATCCATGCCAGAAGTTTTTGATATTATAGCGTTTGATAACCCAGTCACCATTCGGGTGACTGATTTGTGCAACGGTCGCACTGTTGCCGTCTTTCAACATTTTACCTGCTGCCATTAGAGTATCAGGGTCTGCCAACAGTTGTTGGATACGTTCAGGATTGGCATCGCGACGATAGATTGCTATTTGGCGTTTGCTGTTAAGGCGTATAAATTCGCTGCAGTTCCGATAACTTTTCTTGATGTATTTATGTCGTCGCTGCTTCCGCTTTTTTACCAGTAAAACAGTTAATGGATTCAGGAGTTTAGTGATGTCAAGCTGACGTTGTTGGGCATATTCTGTGAGCGCTGGTTCGATTAGATAGTCAAAGTTTGGAGTTAGCTGTGCGAAAAATAGGGCAAGATTGTCCAAGCTGGGTTCAGGGTTCAATGGCGTTCCCGCTTGTTGGCTGTTTATGGTGTCGGCATCAATGGTGAACCAGCTTTGCTTGCTGTAGAGAAAATTATTTAGATGCAGATCTTTTTGCAACAGACCCGCTTGATGATGATTTGCTAGTTCAGAGAGTAGCTGGTGCAAAAAACTGAGCCGCTGTTTGTCATCGGCCAGATTTTGCCAGATAGTTAACGCAGTCTCAGCTTCAGGTAGCTGTGCAAATATTAGCACCGGTGTGTGGTCTTTCAGTTGACCTGAGAATAGTAAATCAGGAGTGCTGATATTAGCTGTCTGCAAAGCAGCAACACCAGCTTTTTCCCGTATCCAGTGCCGCTTGGCACTGTGTGGATCGAGGAATAGCTTAGCGACAACCGGTTTTTCTTGCCAGTGCCCACTACAAACCAGGCGTTTCCCTGGCAGGTTGCGCAACGGTTTCTCACATGCCAGTAAGGACTCGTTTTTGCAATCAAGTTCCAAAGTCGTCGGCCAGGATGGAATATGGGTGAGCATGATTGTCTTATCTACCACAGTGGAAAAAAGATATTTATATTGAGTGAGTAAGTATTATAATGATACGTGTTAATTGTCAGGCAGATTCAAAAATAATATTCATAATAAGGGATTTAAAAATATGAAGAAACCCTATTCGCCGATCAACCTTGAAAAAATAAGCACTTATTCTCTGAAAGATCGTGACAATAAGGTGAATGTTGCGGAACATTTTGCTGCTGTTCCCACACCAAATTGTTCATTCAGAGAATTTTATAACAGTTTGCCCAACTTGCTTGGTGCCGAATCATTACGTGCCGTAGTCACCGCCATCATTAATGCTCATCGAAAGCAACGGCCTGTGGTATTGGCGATGGGAGGTCATGTTATTAAATGTGGCCTGCAGCCAGTATTGAAGAAATTAATCGATTCCGGGATTATCACCGCTGTCGCAATGAATGGATCGGTCGTTATTCATGACTATGAGGTGTCGTTAGTCGGGGCAACTTCTGAAGACGTTGGTGCCGTTTTACAGTCTGGTGACTTTGGTTTCTCCAGAGAAACCGGTCAGGGGATAAATGCTGCTTTGGTTGAAGGTCAAAAGGATGGGGTTGGTTTTGGCCGGTCAGTTGGTAACGCCATCATTCGCAATGACCATCCCTATCGGGATTCCAGTCTTCTTGCAACCTGTGTAGAAAATGATATTCCTGTGACGGTTCATGTCGCTATCGGAACCGATATTGTTCACCAGCATCCTCAAGCGGACGGAGCTGTGATCGGAGCACTTTCGATGCAAGATTTCCGTTTGTTGGCTTCGGTCGTTGCTGATCTGGGCGATGGCGGGGTTTGGCTCAATGTTGGCTCGGCTGTTCTTCTACCGGAGGTTTTTCTTAAAGCCTTATCTGTTGCACAAAATCTCGGTCATCATGTTGATAATTTCACTACAGCAAACTTTGATATGATTCAGCACTATCGACCGTTACAGAATGTCGTCAAACGACCGACAACGGGGCAGGGGCGTGGCTACACGGTCACTGGACATCATGAAATCAATATACCGTTACTGGCTTGTGCGGTGCTGGATGGTTTGTCAAAAGAGCAACAGTTATGAATCGACAACAATTAGAGCACATTTTTGGCGCAATGAAAGCCGCTCATGTGCTGGTTGTCGGTGATTTGATTCTCGATAAATATATCTGGGGCAGCGTTGACCGGATTTCTCCGGAAGCTCCGGTGCAAGTTGTCGAGGTTGATCGTGAAGAGGTACGGCTTGGTGGTGCTGGAAATGTGGTCAATAATTTGCTTTCTCTGGGCTGTCAGGTTTCGGTTGGTTCGGTGATTGGTACTGATGCCGATGGCCAAGAGTTGTTGTCTCTGCTGCTGCAGAAAAAACTGAAATCTTTTGCTATCCAGCAATCAAAACAACGTAAAACTAGCTGTAAAACCAGAATATTAGCCAATAATCAGCAAATGTTGCGTGTTGATCATGAATCTGTTGACCCGATTACCGCTGCTGAACAGGAAACATTATTGGCACATATCACGACATTGTTACCAAATGTTCAGGCCGTTCTTATCTCCGATTATCTGAAGGGAGTTTTGGTGCCAGAGCTGCTGCAGCAGATCATTTCTGCCTGTCGACAGCGACAGATCCCGGTGATCGTTGATCCGAAGGGGGCTGATTTTAGTCGTTATCGCGGGGCTACGGCACTGACACCCAATCGTCGTGAGGCTGAGATAGCTACCGGCGGTGCAATCACTGATGAAAATTCATTACTCAAAACAGGTGATCAACTATTGAATCAGCTGCAGCTTGACGCTGTGATTCTGACTCGCAGTGAAGAGGGGATAAGTTTATTTACTCAAAACGAATCTGTTCAACATTTTCCAACTGAGGCGCAAGAGGTCTTTGATGTTTCAGGTGCTGGCGATACTGTTGTCGCAATGGCTGGTGCTGCTTTGTCTGTTGGTCTATCTCTGGAAGAGGCTGTGCACTTAAGCAATCTGGCCGCTGGAATTGTTGTTGGTAAACTTGGGACCTCAACGGTTTCACCGGATGAAATTCTCAATTTACACTTGCGCCAGAATGGGACAACTGAAAGTAAAATCCTCTCCTCGGTACAATTACAGACAGCATTGGAACCATTCCGTGCAGCTGGAAAGAAAATTGTTTTTACCAATGGCTGTTTTGATCTGCTGCATGCCGGTCATGTGAAATATCTGCAACAGGCTCGTCAGCTCGGAGATTTATTGGTTCTGGGGCTCAATTCAGATGCTTCGATTCGTCGGCTTAAAGGGGAAAAACGTCCTCTTTTGGAAGAAACAGAGCGAGCACAGATTCTTGCTGCACTGGACTGTATTGATTATCTGGTTGTTTTTGAAGAGGATACCCCCCTGGAGTTGTTGCAGAGCATATGTCCCGATATTCTGGTGAAAGGTGGGGATTATCAAGCGGAGGAGGTTGTCGGCAAAGAACTGGTTGAAAGTCATGGTGGCAAGGTTGAGTTGATTCAATTTGTCGAAGGTAAATCGACGACC
>JAOZLQ010000186.1 GCA_029934755.1 Desulfuromusa sp.
GACGCATCAGCGGTTCTCCCCCGGAGAGGACAAAGACCGGTTTGGAAACCTCACAAATATCATCAATCAGTTTAAAAGCTTCTTCTGTGGTAAAATCACCTTCCGATGCTTGCATATCAGAAGAGCACCGGCAGTGAACACAGCTCAGGTTACACCGCTGCGTGGCTTCCCAAGCGATCCACTTGGGGATAAATTCTTCTTGTTTGGAACTCATATTAACTCCTAATGGTTTAACCTAGATTCTATTTTAATCAGAGTACTACAAATATTCCACCGAGCTCAAGAATCTTGACTGAAATAGTAGTTTTTAGAAAGAGTATTTTCCCTAGTTGTTCTCCAATGCCAACCAGACCAGTTCATCTTGCATATAAACAGTGAAGGTCTGAGGGGCTGCACTTTTCATCAACTCCCAGAGATACCCATGGATACTACCATCTTCAGTGAAAAGTCTCTGGCTCTGTAATAAACCGAAAATTCGTGATCGCAGGATCTGATCACAACCAGCAAGGTCAATAAACAGCAACAATCCAGCAGCAACATCCGGCTGTCCCAGAGGGTCTGGAGCAACGATCATCCCTCCCTCAAGAGCCGTAGGCATTTCAATCTCTTTTAACAGTTGACCCGCCAGATCACGATTGTAGTTTGCTACCGACATCTTCTTCCCTGCCGATAGCGGTAAAGTCGGGACAACAAACAAAGTTCCACGTTCCTTCAATGCATCCTGGTTAGCCAGGAAATGGAGTTGTTGCAGGATACTATCAAGATCTTCTGCACGCATTTGCGGCGCGAGTAGATAAGCATATTGGTCGTAAGCCGGGCGCTCCTCGCCAGATTGAAGAATCGGTTGCCATGGAATTTCAGTTGGTGGCTGTTCACGCAATTCCTCTTCTTGCATCCTGATCAGCAACTCTTGCAGTTTTTCCATTTTTTTCTGCAGTAATTGAACCCGATCTTCCTTCACGCCCGCCATGACAGGAAAGACTAAAACCTGTTGCAGAGCAATCATAAACAAACAACAACAGAGAAAACGTACGCCATGCTTTATCATAATGAACTCCGCAAAAAGATCTATCTTTGAAACTTGGTGGATTATACAGAAAACTTGCCGTTTAGGGATGCAAATATCTGTAATAATTTTGATTTGAGCTAACGGAGTTTATCACACTTTGTTGCATCCCATTCGGCTGATGGTTAGTTTTTAGATGGCATAAGAATTACGGGCTAGATCTCAGAGCGTGAACTGAGACGATAGAGATTTCCAGGGTGCACCAACCGCGCATAACTTATCAGATTATTTGCCGACCAGGTTCTTCGATTTACCAGTAAACAAGGGGTCTCTGCGGAGATATCAAGGAGTTCCTGTTCCAAAAAATTTGGCAGGATCGCTTCAACAATATGTTCGATTTCTGACAGCGGAAAAAGTTCACTTAAATATTGGCTGGGGGTCGTCACCGAAAAATCCTGGTTGACATAATCGGGAACAATCGCGGCATTCACATAACGTTCCGCAAACTGCAACGGTTGACCATTCTCTTTATGGACAATAAGGGAGTGAAAAACCGGGTCTCCAGGGGTTATTCCCAACTGGACTGCCAATTCTTTGTCAGCCTTTACTTCCTGTAACCGATAACGTTCATTACTGTAAACACTGTGACGTCCTCGGATTTCGTCGGCAATATTACGAATTTCCAGTAATGGCGATTCAGCTTGAACCATTGCGACAAAAGTCCCGAGGCCCTGATATCGGACTAGCAACCCCTCTGCAACAAGCTCCTTAATGGCCCGATTGGCCGTCATCCGGCTGACACTAAATTGTTTAGCCAACTCATATTCGGTCGGAATCTGTTCATCGGGCAGATAGATTCTCTCTTTAATCGCTTGGCAGATAGAATCCTTAATCACTTGAAAGCGGGGGCGCACCCCAGATTTTTTGATTCCCTTCATCTCACTCCCTTCATACCGTAAAATTGAATGGAAATTATACACAACTGCTTGCAACTTTGTCTATAATTGTATATACAATTAAAAGAGAGAGAGGAAATCGGATGAATTCAGCCTATCAAAATTGCCAGAGAATCTGGATCAATGCACAGATAGCGACCCTTGATCCGCTGATTAAAACATCTTATGGCCTGTTGAAGGATCATGCTATCGGGGTAAAGGATGGGAAAATTGCATTCATTTCTCCGCAACAAGAGATTGATCTCAATGCATTCCAGGGAGATATTATTGATACTCACGGGCATTGTCTGACCCCTGGATTGATAGACAGCCATACCCATCTGATCTACGGAGGTCAACGTTCTGTTGAGTTTTCCCAACGTCTCAACGGTAACACTTATGAAGAAATCTCCCGCGCCGGAGGTGGCATTCTTGCCACCGTCACCGCAACCCGCGCGCTCGATGAGGATGGACTTGTTGAACAGGCACAACCCCGCTTAGAAGCGTTGCTAAAAGAAGGGGTAACAACTGTTGAAATTAAATCGGGATATGGATTAACCCTCAAGGATGAGCTAAAAATGCTCAGAGCAGCCAAAAAGCTGGTTAAAAACTATCCACTACGCCTGCGCAGCACATTGCTTGCGGCCCATGCTATCCCTCCCGAATATCAAAATTCATCAGATGCCTACATCAAACTTATTTGTGAAGAGATGATTCCTCAGGTCGCTGCCGAAGGACTAGCTGAAGCCGTTGATATCTTCTGCGAAAAGATTGCTTTTTCCGCTGCCCAGAGTGAACAGATTTTTGTCGCCACTCAAAAAGCCGGGCTGGGGATAAAGATTCATGCCGAACAACTTTCCAACAGCCATGGGGCGGAACTTGCCGCCAGTTTTTCAGCCTGGTCGGTCGACCATTTGGAATACCTGGATGAAACTGGAATCAAAGCCCTTAAAAAATCGGGAACCGTTGCGACTCTTCTTCCTGGAGCCTTTTATTTTCTTGGTGAAACAAAAAAGCCACCCGTTGCGCTGTTGCGCCAATATCAGATTCCAATAGCTCTGGCCAGTGATCTCAACCCGGGAAGTTGTCCATTGGCCTCATTGCGATTGATGTTGAATATGGGTTGTATTCTATTTGGATTAACTCCGGAAGAAGCTCTCCAGGGGACAACCAGAAACGCTGCTACCGCCCTCGGCCTGGGAGACACGGTAGGCACTCTCACCGTCGGAAAAGCTGCGGATATGCTGCTCTGGAATATTGATAACCCCGCTCAACTTGCTTATCAATTTGGTCAAAACTCACTATTACAACGTATCTTTGCTGGAGAGATCAGTTATGCATAGAAAAGCTGACATGACTCTCTGGACGGGTCGTAACGATGGGGATGGAGATACACGCTGGCATCAGTGTATATCTCCTCTGCTGACAAAAGAGCAGAAACCAGGCGTAGCATTGCTCGGAATTGCAAGCGATGAAGGGGTAAAACGTAATCAAGGAAGAATTGGAGCTGCTGCAGGTTCTGACGCAATTCGTCAAAAATTGGCCAACCAGGCGTACCATCTGAAGCGCCCTGCTTATGATGCAGGGAACCTCTATTGTGAAGAAAATAATCTGGAAGCTCTGCAAAAGGAACAAGCTGATTTTGTCCAACTATTGCTTGATCAGAACCATTTTCCGCTACTGCTGGGTGGCGGCCATGAAATAGCTTTTGGCAGTTTTCTCGGATTGGAGCAATATCTGCTTCCCTTTAAAGTTGATGCACCGATCGGCATCATCAACTTTGATGCCCACTTCGACCTGCGCCAATCCACTGTACCCACCTCCGGCACTCCATTTTTACAAATTGCCAAGCATTGCCGAACCAAGGGCATCCCTTTCCATTATTGTTGCCTCGGTATAAGTGAGGTAGCAAACACCAGAAGTCTGTTTACCCAGGCGAATCAGCTCGGGGTGGAATATCTGGAAGATAAGGAAATCGCCGGGCAAAATCTTTCACACATTGAAGAAAAACTATCTAACTTTATCCACCCATGTCGGGCACTCTATCTCAGTATCGATCTTGATGTTCTCCCTGCTGAAACCGCACCGGGAGTCAGTGCTCCT
>JAOZLQ010000187.1 GCA_029934755.1 Desulfuromusa sp.
AGACTATGGGTGGCTCAGCCGGGGTGTTGCTGGCGATCTTTTTCTCGGCTGTGGGTGATGCTGCATCCAGTGGCCAGTCCCATGTGCAGGCACTGAAATCTGGGTTGGAACGGGTGCAGGAGGTGGGCGGCGCCCGCCCTGGTGACCGAACTATGATAGACGCCCTCACCCCCGCACTTAAGGCTCTACCCGAAGGCTTTGCCGCCGCCGCAAAAGCTGCGCGCGCTGGTGCCGACCACACCGCTGAGATCCTCAAAGCCAAGGCTGGTCGTGCCAGCTACATTTCCGAAGACCGACTGAAGGGTCACAATGACCCTGGCGCCGAGGCCGTTGCCCTGCTCTTTGAAAGTCTGACTGAATAAATAGGTACGGGCGGTTAGATGTACAATTAATCTGATTTTCGTGAGCTTTGGCACCGCTTTAGTTTTGTACAACAATAAAATAAGACGGTCAGCTCGTGTATGAAAACTATAATGTGTATAGATAAAGTCAGATGAGAGTTTTTTCAACATTGTCGCTGTCATCCTAAAAAGTCCGCATTGCAACTTAATAAAAATAAAAGAGACGCCTTGAATAGCTACATTCAAAGCGTCTCTTTATGAGTTTTGGCGGAGGTAGATGAGAATCGAACTCACCCGGGACGGGATACGCCCCACATCGGTGTTGAAGACCGTGAGCGTCACCAGACAACTAGCTACCTCCATAATAAACTTTGGGGATTCTACGTTTATTGGATTTTTTCTTCAATCATTATTTCATCAAAAATTTTAGTAACCCAGCGTGGTTGTCGCTCCAAGGAGATGAATATCAATTTTTTCACCAGCAGCAAAAAAATCGCGCTCTGCCGCTAACAAGGCTATCCCTTGTGCATTGATTAGGGTGCGCAGAATGCCTGTATTTTGATCACCGGCGCTACTCACTAGCATTTCGCCATCAGGGTTGATATTTACAGAAACACGTAAAATTTGTAGACGTCCCTTCTTTTTCTTGATTGGGTCGGTCAGGGTTGCTCGGTATAAGGTCTTCAGAACGCTGTGATGACCCATCATTTTTAAAAGAGCAGGACGAACAAATTCTTCGAAAGTTAACAGTGTTGAAACCGGGTTTCCTGGGAGTGCAAAAACCGGGGTATTATTGTGCATGGCAAACGCTGTTGGGTGCCCTGGTTTAATTTTGAGTTTCCAGAAAACCTCTTTTACCCCAAATTCTTCCAGAACTTCACGAACCAGATCGCGATCTCCGGAAGAGACTCCAGCAGAGGTGATTAAAGCATCGGCCTGTAGCCCTGCTTTGATTTTCTCCCGTAGGTCAGGAAGGTTGTCGCGGGCGATACCAAGAATCAAAGGTGTAGCACCGATTTCCTGAATTGCTGCAGCTAGGGCCAAGGAATTACTGTTAACGATACCTCCCTTAAAGGAAAGTTCATCAATCTCCTGCAATTCATCCCCGGTGGCAAGGATCGCAACACGAACGCGCCGGTGAACGGGAACAGTTGCCTGACGGAGTGAGGCAATCAAGCTGATTTCGGCTGGACGGAGCAGGGTTCCAGCAGGAATAACCAGATCACCGGGGCGGATATCCTCTCCGGTCCAGCGGATATGATCCCCTTTTTTCACCGTCTGAAGAATGGTTATTTTACCTTGATCTTCCTTACAATTTTCAAGGGGAATAATCGCATCAGCTCCTTGCGGAACAGGAGCTCCCGTCATGATTTTAACCGCTGTTCCTGATTTGGCTATGTCGGCAGATATTTCTCCCGCAGGAAGGTATCCTATTACTGGGAGAACTGTTCCAGTAGCACAATCTGCAGTGAAAACAGCATAGCCATCCATCGCAGAGTTATCAAAATCCGGCAATGACTGCTTGGAAGTGATGTCCTCAGCCACGGCTCGGCCTGCTGCGTCAAGCAACGGAACGTTTTCGATTTCCAGAGTGGGAACAATGTCGAGTATCTGTTGACGGCCTTCATAAAATGAAATCGGCATATTGACTCCTGGGAAGTTTTTGGTTGATCAGTGTAGCTGACCGGTTAGCGCAATGCCAGCTCATGTTTTTCCAATAACAACATCTGATCGCGTATTTTTGCTGCTTTCTCAAAATCAAGATCAGCTGCGGCAGCCAGCATTGCTTTTTTGAGTTCGGCAATTCTCTTTTGGAACTGTTTTGGAGTGCTATATTCGACTTCTATTTCAGCGACCAGTGGCGCTTCAAGATAATCTTTTGCTGACAGGTCTCCAAGAATTGATCGCAACGACTTTTTAATCGATTGTGGTGTAATACCATATTTCGTATTATAGGCTAATTGTATGTTGCGCCGCCGTCCAGTTTCATCGATACAGGCCTGCATTGATCGGGTAATTTTGTCGCCATACATGATCACTCGTCCATCAACATTACGGGATGCCCGGCCACAGGTCTGGATGAGGGAACGGGTTGAACGGAGGAAACCTTCTTTATCAGCATCAAGGATTGCGACCAGTGCCACCTCTGGAATATCGAGCCCTTCACGTAATAGATTGATACCGATCAGTACATCAAATTCCCCTTCGCGCAAGGCACGAATAATCTGTACTCGTTCAAGGGTATCGATATCAGAATGAAGATAGTTGACGCGGATATTTAGTTCTTTTAGATAGCTGGTCAAATCTTCAGCCATTCGTTTGGTCAGGGTTGTGACCAGAATACGCGACCCTTTAGCGGTGGTCAGATGAATCTCCTCAATCAGGTCATCAACTTGTTCGCTGGCTGGACGGATATCAATGGGAGGATCAAGTAATCCGGTGGGACGGATGACCTGTTCGACAAAAACCCCATGGGCTTTCTCCATTTCATAATCGGCGGGGGTGGCAGAGACATAAACCGTCTGTGGTTGCTGTTGCTGAAATTCTTCAAACATCAAGGGTCGGTTATCCAGTGCACTGGGTAGTCGGAAGCCGTAGTTGGTCAGGGTTTCTTTACGCGAACGGTCGCCCCGATACATGGCTCCAACCTGGCTGACACTGACGTGACTTTCATCGATGAACATCAGGGCGTCATCGGGCAGGTAAGAGAGTAGCGTTGCTGGGGGCTCGCCAACTTTGCGCCGATCAAGAAAGCGGGAATAATTTTCGATTCCTTGGCAATAGCCCATTTCTTCAATCATCTCAATATCAAACAGAGTCCGCTGTTCAATGCGTTGTGCTTCCACAAGCATGTTGCGTTCTTTAAAATACTGGATACGCAGCTGTAATTCATCCTGAATTTCGGTAATGGCTCGTTTCATGGTTGGCTTGGTGGCAACATAATGACTAGCGGGGAAAATAGTTGTCTGGTCAAGGCGGTCAATCACCTGACCCCGCAAGGGATCAATTTCACTGATTGCATCAATTTCATCACCAAAAAACTCAATCCGCAAAGCTCGTTTTTCTTCATAGGCCGGAAATATTTCAACACTGTCACCGCGCACCCGGAAAGTGCCCCGGTGAAAGTCTATATCATTCCTGCTGTATTGAATCTCTATCAGTTTGTGGAGGAATTGGTTGCGGTCAAGTTCCATCCCGGTTTTCAGATTAACCAACATCCCGTAGTAGGCTTCTGGGGATCCGAGCCCATAGATACAGCTGACCGAGGCAACAATCAGCACATCGCGGCGGGATAAAAGTGAGCGGGTGGCGCTGTGGCGCAGTTTATCGATCTCTTCATTGATCGAGCTATCTTTATCGATAAAGGTGTCGGTGGAAGGGACGTAGGCTTCGGGCTGGTAGTAATCGTAATAGCTGACAAAATATTCGACAGCATTATCGGGAAACAACTCTTTGAATTCACCGTAGAGCTGAGCTGCCAGAGTTTTGTTGTGAGCGAGAACCAGAGTTGGTTTTTGCAACTGGTTGACCATGTTGGCCATGGTAAATGTTTTTCCTGATCCTGTGACACCAAGGAGCACTTGATGACGATCCCCTCGCCTAATTCCTTCGACCAGTTCTTGAATTGCACGGGGTTGGTCGCCGCAGGGTTGATAGTCAGATTGCAATCTAAAT
>JAOZLQ010000188.1 GCA_029934755.1 Desulfuromusa sp.
GCAGATGATCAATTTTGTATGTAGCCTCTTCCAGATGACATTGGATTGCGCTACTCCAAGGATTAACATCTAAATCAACATAGGTGGCACCTTCACGGACAAATAAAGCCTGTATCCCAAGATTGAGCAATAGTCCACTGAGTTGAGCCTCCTCAATATGAGGATAATCGACCGAAGGAGATAGACAACGAGAAACTAAACCAGCAACCTGGGCAGAGAACCAAAGACCATACTGAAAAGACAATTCCTGAGGAGTAAAATTATGTTGGACAATCTGTCTGGCCGATTGCAAAGCAATACCAGTTATCATTGGAGTGCCCAGACGCTGAATTGCCGATGAAACAGGTTCGAGCGGATCCAGAGGAGTAGAACTTGATTTACTGGCTGCTAGAATAATTTTTGCCGAAAGAGCTGCATCTTGAAGAATAATATCGGCTACAGATTGAGTATCATCCCCACCCAGACAAGTTTCAATCAAAGCAACCAAGACTTGTGGCATACAGAGCAGATCTTCGATATTTTGTTCAGAAATATTTTTTACAGATGTTTCCATACCCCGTCAAAACTCCCCCCATGCAGCAGCTTCACCCCTAGGAATGAAACAGGTTTTGATCTAAATATTATCAGTGCAATGTATCATTATCGGCTAAATCTATTTTTTCATCAAGCTGATTATTGAAAAACCTCTTTAATATTCAGCAAGTTAGACAATATTATATATATATTTTACTAATAAATATCTGCTTAAAAATAAATGCGCTAAATTCAATTTATCTAACCCAACATGGCTAATAACTGAATAATAATAATGATATTTTCTTGTCAACAAACAAAACATCGCTGATAAACCCGAAAACAAGATTCACCATCAACTTCGACAGATTGAGCATAATCCACTAACTACGTGATTTTATTCAATTTAATTTTCACGTAAAGCTAATAATTATTTTTGACAACTGTGTCTTTTTTCCATACTCTTAATTGAGTAGAATAGTGCTCAAATCAAGAGGATTAAATATGGAACCATCTGCACCTCAACAAATAGAACAAATCATTAACAACATCCAGGAATTCGGCAAAGAGAACCTGGAGGAGATCCTGCACAAACTTATTGAAGGAATACAGATACTGGCAGGAGGGGGGCATTGTCGTATTTATCTGGAAGATTTAACCATGGGGGCTCTCACTTGTGCCGTTGCAACCAATGCCGATGTCCAGCAGCTACAGACCATTTTTTCCCCAATCAACAATGGCGATTATTCCATTTCTCAAGTCTATCAGCAAAAACATGAGCTTGATATCAATGACTTAGCACAGTATCCACTCGATTTTCCCTTGACCGCAGGAATCGGCAAGAGCAAGGCCAGCTATCTGCTCCCAATCACCCAACTAGGACGATCAATCGGGGTCCTTTGTCTCGATCGAACCGATCCTGGCCAATTGCCAGCCGAAAAACAGCTACACCGCATCCGCAAACTACTGGCGGAAACCACCCCAATGTTAAATAGCGCCAGAAAATACTACCAGCAACTCCAGCTGGCACGCCGCGTTGACGAAGCAAAAAAACGCGGAGCGGCGCTCTTTATGGTGAAATCTGCAGCACAACTGGTCGAACAGGTTGCCCTGGCTTCGGTGTTGATTCCAATTCCTTCCGCTGTCGATGGCGAGCGTACCCTGCAAATCCTTGCTTCCTATTCCAAAGAACGGGAAGCGAGAAAATTGTACGAAGAAGAAAAATTGATTAACCTCACACCAGGAGAATCTCTCCTTTCCCGCTTCATTGACCGCGCCGGAGTTATCGTTGATGACAGTTTGCTGGCACCGCTTTACATTTCTAATCTTGCAGCTGAAACCCTGCAAAAACCATATTTAACCAAAGAGCTGGGGCTAAAATCTCTCTACATGGTTCCACGCTATGACAAACGGACCCGCAGGGTTATTTGCCTGGTGAATTATTACACCAAAGAGCACTACCAGTTCACGCCATTTGAACGAGATCTTCTTGATGCTCATGCGGAAATGGCGCAACGGGTCGTACAGGAAATTGGTGATGAGCACCTGGAAGTTCAAGTTCTTGCAGAAATCGGAGATTTGCTGCAACAATCGCATGACAACCTGAAACCATTTTTGCACCGCGTCCTTTCCAAAGCAACCCAGTTGATTGGTGCTGATACTGGCAGTATCTCCCTGATCCGTGAACACGAAGGGGAGCGCTGGTTACTGGTGGAAGATACTCAGGGGAATTTAATCGGAGCAAAAAACCGGGATTGGCTGAAGAAACATATCCCTCCCATCCGCGTAGGCGCTGAGGAACTTCCTCCCGAGGAAAGGAGTCTGTCAGGACTGGCGGCAACAACCGCAAAAGCTGAAATTCTGGTAGATAGTCTCGACCCAGAGAACAATAATGGTTTCTACCAGCCAGTCACCGAAGCAATCCGCAGTGAGATTGCGGTACCAATTATTTATGACAGCGAAGTCTTGGCTGTCATCTGCCTCGATAGTCTGCGCCCACACTATTTCACCAATGAACACCGACGGATTCTGTTGATCATCGAACGGATGATCGGTCATCACCTCGCCATCCTGCAAAAAATTGAGCAATTAACCGGCGAAATTGATCGCCTCCGCCACGATGTTGATTACAAAGATCCCAACGTCACTTCATATCGATTGGGCAATATCATTGGTAACTCAACCAAGGCTCAAGAGCTTATCGATACAATTCAAAAGATCGCTCCACCACTCTGCCAACGAATTATCCAGTGGAAAAAGCAAAAAAGGATATCAAAGGGAGAATTTCTGGGCCTCCCATCGATTCTGATAACGGGAGAAACCGGGGCCGGAAAAGAGTTTCTGTTCAACAACCTGTTTTCCCAACTCAACCAAATTTATCGGGAACGACTTCCCTCCCAAGGCGTTCTCCCCCTAAAAAAAACCAATATTGCCGCCTACAGCGGCGAACTGACCTATTCGGAGCTATTCGGACATAAACGTGGTGCTTTCACCGGAGCCCACAGTGACCGCCGGGGCATTTTTGAAGAAGCTCATGGAGGAGTGGTTTTCCTCGATGAAATTGGTGATGCCGACCCCAAAACCCAGGTCCAGCTACTCCGTTTTCTGGATAGTGGCGAATTTGTCCGCTTGGGAGAAAATATCACCAGACATTCTCAGGTGCTGCTGGTTGCCGGAACCAACCGCGACTTGCGCCAGTTGATTGCTGCTGGGTCATTCCGTGAAGATCTCTACCATCGGCTCTCAGAATTGATTATCGAAGTTCCTTCGCTGAATCAGCGTCGTGAAGATATCCCCGACCTGGCAGTCCACTTTCTTGGCCGTTTATTTCAAGCTTATCAGCAACCGGAGCAGGGTCTAGAAGACACTCCAATCCTCACATCTGAAGCGAAAAATCTCCTGAAGCGCCACCATTATACTGGAAATATTCGAGAGTTACGCAGTATCCTGCTGCGGGCAATGCTGTTCCGCCAGAGCAAAACAATCCATATCGATGAGATTGAAAGGGCAATACAACCACAAACCAGTAGCCACATTAACCCATCAGAATCGGGACGAATGGCGCTTTCAGAACAACTGGCAGAAGATATTTTAAGAAAAATTCTGGCGGGTCAACACGACTTCTGGGACGCGATCTATCAACCCTATACAAAACAGGAATTGACCCGTGAAGCAGTACTAAAACTGGTCGAAAAAGGACGCGCTGAAGGGGCAACCAATATGCCAAAATTGGCACGATTGCTTCGCGCCTGCGATCCAGCGAATGATTCCGCTGAGGAGAAGAAAAATTTCTACCGTTTCAAGAATTTTCTCTATAAAACAGTTCGAATTAATTGAATCTGGAAGAAATCTGGGGTCATGGGTTCAAGCTCCACCTCCCGTGTAACGCAGCCGGAGTGAAACGGGACTTTGCAGAGATTCGAAGAAAAATGTTTGAGCCAAAGGCGAGTTTTTTTCTTCGCTGTAAAGTGC
>JAOZLQ010000189.1 GCA_029934755.1 Desulfuromusa sp.
GGCGAATGATAGCCACCATTCACTCCAACTGCACTGTAATAGCCAATATAAAGGGTTATGAGCTTACCATTTGGGTTGCGATAGGTATAATTAATGTCATCATCAACACCCAGCATTTCAATAACATTTTCGGAAAATTCATTTGACTGAATAAGCTGCCACTGTCCAATTGTTTTAGGAAAAGAATCGAGATGTTGCCTGATGGGTACAGCTGTCACTGATGTATTATTCTGTAGTGTAAACCATGTCCCCAAAATCAGGAGTAGGACAATGGTAGTATTCTTTTTGGAAATCATATTGTTGGAGCGGTGGTCAATGAGGAATCACCAACGCAGCAGTTCTTTCTGTACTGAAAGGGTTAGATAGACACGATGTTCGTCATAACTGTCGTTGATTCGCTCAGATTCCTGTTGTCTATATGTGTAGCTGACTGCTGCGGTGTACCAGCGCAGAAAATCGTAACTGAGTGAACCACCTGCCCGGTATATGTCCCGGTCGAAAGTGCTTTCCTCACGGAATTCTTCATTATCGATAGTTGCCAGATCTGTACCAGAGTCAACACTACTGATAATGCTATGCAGGATGATTTCCTGACGTTCGTCCCGGTAAGCAGCAAAAAGGGTTGCGGTAAGATCAGCAACAAGTTCATGGGAGAAGTTCAGCCTCCACTCCCAGAAATCAGTGAGCCCTTCATCTCTCCCCAGAGAGTTATTGTTTTGGGAAAAGTTTTCGATATCGAATCCTTTCTCGACACTGGCAACAATGCTGGTATGTTGGGCGATGTCATAATTAAGATTGAAAAGGGCGTTATAGTCCCAGTTTGCATCAAATGTTTCAGTCTTTTCATAAGAGGGACCACCGCCCAGCTCAAAAGACAGCTGTCTGGTATGCTGATATTGGGCCCCAAAAGTGAGATTGTGGAGGTTGGTGTTGTTGCGCAGGATAGCGTCATAGTCACTTCCAATGAAGTCATAACTGCTATAAAAGGTTTTTCTTGGGGAAAATATCCAGTTTACCGTGGTTATTGCGCGGTATTCGGATAAATCATTGGACAGATCTTCCACCTCTCCTTCTATCGCTTCTACCACCACGGGGTCAGGTTGATCAAAGAGGCCTCGGGTGTAACTTCCCGTAATATCAATGTTCCAGGCTGCGTTGAATTGGTGTTGCAAAGAGAGATCCGCAACATGTCTATCATAGTCTTCGTAGCCGCCAGGACCTGTATCGTCGTTTCTTAATATGCGATAGGTGTACCCGGCTCCCACTGAACTCTCTGTTCCATAGGCGTAGGTCGAATTGAAATTAAAATCATTTGTCCAGTAACGTCTGCGGCCTCTGTTATAATCTGAGGTAATTTCTTCCTCAAGAAGTTCAGGGTCATTTGTATAGATGAATCCATTGCTGAATTCAAGGCGCAAGCGACTGGTGAAATCACGATAGGCAGAGATATAAAAATTATGATCAATATCGCTCTGGTACGTTTCCAGGCTGTAGGTAAAACTCGGGTTGAAACGGATGCTGAGGCTATCTATGCTGCTTGTTGTTTCCAGAAGGAGAAGGGGTGCAAAACTTAATTGTTTAAAATAGTGGTTTTCTATTGGGGTGGCTCCCTCAATGTTGGGTCTCTCGTATTTTGTTTCATCAAAATCATACCCGAGAGTAAGGCCTCCTGTAAGGGTGCTGAGGCGTGCATAAGAATTCTGAGAAAGGCAGAATACAGAAATTATGATCATAAACAGAAGAAGTTTTGTTCTCAGCATATCATTATTCCTTTTAGAAGGTTAGGTCATGTTCGCTGCATACCACCGCGCGGCCTGGTTTAGCTCTATCTCGATGGAGTGTTGTGGAACATAAACAGTTGTTTTGTATCTGCTGCTGTAGGTAATGGTCAGAGGGAGTTTTACATAGTCAAGACAGATGATACCAGCAGTGATGTTGTCGTTTGACATAGAAGACTCCTTGCCGAAAGAAGAAGTTATTTAATGGTTGGCAGGTTGCCGATTATTGGGATATCAATAGCATCCTTGACATCTTTTTTATGGCGAATATTGCCGCGGTAAAAATCCCAGGCCAGTATGGGACCAATCCCGGCGGCTGCTCCAAGAACAATACCAAATAAAACAATAAGAAACCGTTTGTCTTCCGAGGGAGCAATTGGGACTTGTGGCGGATTGATAACTATTATGTTGTTCACCACTGCTTTTTCTTTTCTGCTCAGCTCGAGAAAGATGTCATCCAGCCGTTTATAACGCTCTACAGTCCTGGCCACTTTATTTTGGAGAACATCTAGCTGTGATTGTAATTCCATATCCGTCACTGAGGTGAGTGCGGGGGGAATCTCAAATTTTTGTTTAAAAAGTCGTAACTCGTTTTCTGCATCTTTAAGTTGCTTGTAATAATCCTCACGTTGTCCTGCTGTGAATTCTAACTCGTGGCGAATCAGGCTTTTGTTTGATTCCATATTCAAGGCAACCCATACGTCGATGTAGCTTCTGACTAGTACAATTGCCATGTCCTGATCAAACGTTATTCCTTTTATTGAGATTGTTCCGTTCCTGGAATTGCCTGTTATTTCGACCCTTTTACTTAATTTATTCAATCGTTCAGGGGTTATTGGATTTTTGTCGATTGAAACAGGACGTTCCATTTTAAGGATCTTTCTTATGTATTGAGTTGCTTGGTTGCGAACTTGTCCTTGAATAGTTAAAGAAGTTTCTAAATCTTTTTGTAAGCGTTCAGGGATAACTTTAAGGACTTCAGTGCGAAAGGCAGAACTGTGCATTTTTTCTACTTCTGCAAGAATATATGCCCCTGTACTGGTGTGAGAGGTGATTTCTTCAGTGACCGTGGCGATCATTTTTGCTCGTGGTATTTCGACCTGAGTCATGGCTGTACTGCTATATTGAGGTTTGACCAGCAAGCTCACAGGTATCGCCAATGCAAGACCAATCAAAGTCGTAAAGAGTACAATCCACTTATGCTCCAGGATAGGGGACAGGTATTTGGCAATGAAAAATTGTGGATCAGGCTGTTCAACAATGTTGTGTCGGGTTTGTTGGCTCATTGGTTGGTGTTAGAACTGTTCAGTGGTTATTTAGCATAAGGTTCAGGCCTGTTAGCGGGGGTGTGTTCATTGATGACTATACCGTCAATAGTTCCATTCCCGGCTTCGATGATATTTTGAGTTTCTTTTAAATGATCTTTGGTAGTACCTGATTTTTTGAGGATCAGGAGAAAATAATCGGTCACAGATGTCAGTGAAACAATATTGACATTGTTTCGATTAGGAGTCAGAACCGGTGATGTATCAAAGATGATCAGATCAAACTGATCCCGGATCTCTTGCAACAGACTCGGGATATGGGAATGGCGAAGGTATTCTGAAAAGTTATCACAGGGGGCACCGGCTGTGATAACATGTAAGTGTTCAATGCCGGTATCTTTGACCACAGCCTGCCATGGCAAGTTGTTTTGAATGAGTTCTGTGAATCCGTAGGATTGTGGTAAATTAAAGAAGGTGTGCAGGCCTGCCCGACGCATATTGCAGTCGATAAGAAGAACATTTTTCTGGCAGGAACAGGCTGCATTGTAGCCAAGGGCGGCAGCAAGAAGGCTGCCTCCTGTGTTGTCGTGAGGACTGGCAATGAGCAGGGTGTTTCCACCAGATTCCTCCAAAGTTGCAAAAACCTTTTCCCGGATCTGGGTAAGTTCGGCATAGTGGTAGGCCTTCTCAATGACTGGATCAATAAAGGCTTTCTTCATTATCGCTGGAGGCAGCGCAATATCGGTTGAAAGAGCACGTACAGGTCTTTTGGGCTTCTGCTTTTCCTGATTAGCTGAGTCATTCGATTCCTGGCCAGGAATGATAATAAAGTCAACATCATCCTGAGTTTCCGGTGGAGACTCTTCTCTGGATTGGAGGGGTGACAGGGCCTCTGTATCTATTGACAGATCTTCCAGGTCTATTCCTTCCAGAGGATTCAA
>JAOZLQ010000190.1:0-697 GCA_029934755.1 Desulfuromusa sp.
AGCTTGAATTCCTCAGCCATCTGTGGAGTCACTTTGGAGATTATTCTGATACTCAAAACTGTAGCGCGCAGGGTATCACCCTTCATCGTTGCTATCCTCTCAAGTTATTTCTTTAAATCCAGACCACTGGCCTTCTCATCAAGCATTTTTTTCACGACATCGGCAATATGAGCTCCAGCTTCTACCCCCGGAACACCACCCCGATGAATATTGGACAGAACCGTTCGTCTGGCTTCAGGCATACCGACAGATGCGCCATAAACCATATAACAACTCATGCTTTCAGCGGTCGCCAACCCGGGTCTCTCACCAATCAACACCACAGTAACCTCGGGGTGTAATATTTCAGTGACTGCATCCATCGACGGGACTCGACCATAACGTAGAAAAAAAGGTGTTCCCACCTTGATTCCGTGACCTGCAAGCCCTTGCTCTAAGGCCAGATAGGTATCCTTCGCGTTTTTCTCTACCGCAGTCGAACTCAATCCATCAGCAATATAAACCTGCACCTTAGCCTTATCCACACAGTTTTTTCTAAGCAGTTCAGCATTTTCATCATCAAGTTGCCGACCCAAATCGGGGCGGGTCAAAAACTGATCTTTGTCTACACATTTTGTCTTGACCTCAAGAAGTCCCCATTCTTTTATAAATTCTTCAGGAACATTATTAAAGACAGCATCCTGCGCAATCGCGTGGG
>JAOZLQ010000190.1:707-3972 GCA_029934755.1 Desulfuromusa sp.
ACGAAAGCGCAACAATGATTTCGTCAGATACCTTGGACCGGCACGCCATATTCCTATACGTGACGCGGTTGCTCCTTTAAATTTCAGATAGGCTTCCCGATTGGATGGATCTGGAACCAGTAGTTGTTCCCGCAAGTTTTCATCGGTCAGGTCAACCAGAGGTTCTTCAACAGACAAAAGTTGGGCATTATTCTGCAGAGGAGCACCCTGTTCCTTACCCATGTCCTTGAGAACGTCTTCTATCAGTTGCTTTATTTTAGTTTCCATATCCACCATAATCTCTCCCTCAGACTTTACCCTTTGAAAAACCGGGATGCATCGCCAGCAACTTGACTCAAGCGCCCATTTTCATAGATACCCATCTTTTCAAGCCAACACTCAAATGCCGGGATCGGTCGTTGGTTAAGCAATTCCCTTAAGGCTGCTGCTTCATGATAACCAAGAGATTGATAATTCAACATGATATCGTCCCCTTGCGGAACCGTTATCAAGTAATTACACCCCGCTGTTCCTAGGAGAACCGCTAAATTTTCAATATCGTTCTGGTCTGCCTTCATGTGATTGGTATAGCAGGCATCGACCCCCATGGAGATTCCGGTTAATTTCCCCATAAACAAATCTTCCAGCCCGGCACGGATCACCTGTTTGCTATCATACAAGTATTCTGGGCCAATAAATCCAACGACAGTATTAACCAGAAAAGGATCAAAATGTCTGGCAAATCCGTAGCAGCGTGCTTCCATGGTCACTTGATCGACGCCATGATGAGCATCGGATGAAAGTTCGGCTCCCTGACCTGTCTCAAAATACATCACATTCGGTCCGGTTGCGGTTCCTTCCTTGAGCATCAGATCCCTCGCTTCAGAGAGCATGGCAGCGTTCAGGCCAAAAGCGGTATTGCCCTTCTCACTGCCGGCGATACTTTGAAAAATCATATCGGCAGGGGCACCTTTTTTGACCGCTTCCATCTGCGTGGTCACATGACCCAACACACAATTCTGGGTCGGTATCTGGTAAGTTTCTTTCATCTCCTGAAACATGTGCAGGATATTGGACAGCGATGCCACAGTGTCATTGACCGGATTCAGTCCAATCAAAGCATCCCCCGACCCATAGCTTAACCCTTCGAAGGTAGAGATCCTGATTCCATCAAGATCATCGGTGGTATGATTGGGCTGTAAGCGAAAAGCAAGAACTCCTGGCTCACCAATAGTCGTATTGCAATGGGCAAGGATATTGATTTTACTCGCCGCGTAAATCAGATCCAGATTTGTCATCAGCTTGGCAACTGCCGCAACCATTTCAGAACTTAAACCTCGAGCAACCCGGATAATATCTTCACCACAAGTTTTATGGCTAAGCAACCACTCCCTGAACTCAGCAACGGTCAGACCTTTAATCCCGGCATAGATTTTTTCATTAATGCCATCTTGATCAAGCCGGGTGACTTCATCATCTTCATAAGGAACCACCGGATTATTTCTCAAATCCGCCAAGGTTAGATTAGCAAGAACCTCTTTGGCCGCCACCATTTCAGCAGTCGTAGCCGCAGCAAGACCTGCCAGGCGGTCACCTGACTTCTCCTCATTAGCCTTTGCCAGAACATCTTTGAGGTCGTTAAATTCATATACGATTCCAGACAGTATTGTTTTTAATCTCATGCTGATTCCTTATTTACATTTTCAAAAATTTCTTCTTCATAAAATGGCGAAACAAAAACTTCGTCCAGCAAGGCACAGTGTTTTCCCAGGGGTGAAGGCATACATAGAGTATGTCGAAGTCCTGGAAAAATGCTGCAACGCAGCAGGGCGGACTTTTTGCGCCGCCATCAATGGTTAAACACCAGCGTCTTAACAATCACCGGAACAACGTTACCATCGACAAGTTCCCGACCGATATCGATATAATCTCCATTTTCGACCTTAATGGTATCAATGCAGATAACATCCTTTTTAAACTCCAATTGACTCTGTAAAGTTTGTCCCATCACTTTTGCCAGATCTTTTTCAATCACCACAACCAGCGGACAAGTTTTACAAAGAACTCCCTGCATCCCCTTAATAACTTCCTGTGCCAAGATTGTCACTTCGGCAAAACCAAGATTGTTGGGACCGCTGAATGCAAGTGCCAGATTCTGCTTTTCTCCCTCTAGGTTGAACCACTGTACTTTACGGAGGATCACTTCACCCCACTGTTCAAGTGGCAGGGCTTCATCCTCCACTGACAGCTTCAGAACCGGGATATTCTGCATTGGCAATACCCCGGGGGAAACCGAGATGGTACTGCCGCTAATACCGGTCGTGTGTGATCCAGCTCCAACCACTGTTGCTCGAATCGTCTCAACGGCTTGAAGAACCTTTAGCTGTTGAGGAATTTTTGAATTGGCAACCGCCCGGCCAAGAACCATACCGATATCACCATAACAAAAATCTTCACCGTTATTTGTGTTCTGGATACAGTCAGCAACTCCTCCCGAAAACGAGACATAATCAATTTGGTAATCACGTCTCAAATCATGATCTGTGAGCATTGTCGCCAATTGCGGAGATGCTGGTATCAGTCCAAGAATCTCCTCCAGAATACCGACCATCCGCTTGGCGATATTCTCAATCACCATTCCACTCAATAGTTGATTTTCTGTTACCGACAAATTCATGGAACGGGTTAAACTACGAAGTTTATCTGCAACATAGCTGACCTTACCCTGCTCATCACTAAAACGGATCAGGCGGCCCCCAATATCAAGACAAGCGGTATCAATCACTTCGCCATTTCTAAATACCGCAATATTGGTCGTACCACCGCCAATATCCAGATTGACAATCGTAGCCCCACGTTTCTTTGATTCCTGACTGGCTCCCGCCCCTTTGCCAGCAATAATCCCTTCCAACGTGGGACCTGCCGTTGCAACCACAAATTCACCAGCCAAGCCACTTAAAGCCTGTAGCACCGTTTCAGCATTCTGTTTTCTGGCTGCCTCACCAGTAATGATGATCGCTCCCGTCTGTACTTGCTCTGGAGTAATTCCCGCTGAGCGATATTCCTGCTCCAGTAATTCCCGAATTTTCTGATCATCAATTTCCTGTTGTGACTTTAAAGGGGTAAAGTGAATTTCACTCCGGAAAACAACCTCTTTGTCAATAATTTCTATGCGCGGTACTGAAATAAGAGAAGCAGTATTCTCCAAAGTCAGCCGACTGAATACTAACTGGGTTGTTGTTGTCCCGATATCTATTCCGACACTGAGAATTTGTTCCTTCACTAA
>JAOZLQ010000057.1 GCA_029934755.1 Desulfuromusa sp.
AGCTAAAGTATAACTCTTATTCCTCTTTCGGCAAGATCAATAATCATGCGGAATTCCCTGAATATGCAGCGCCATGTGCTCATCCTCATCAAGAGTTTGAACCCAACCGTTATTTGCATCACACTTACTATCGAGATCGTTAATATAAGGCTTGATATCAAGCAAAGGTGTCCCATCAAAAACATCCAATCCTGATGTATAAATCCGGTTTCCCAAAATATTCTTGACTCTGACAACACTTAAACCGATAGGGTTGGGGCGTACTGGTGAGCGGCTAGCAAATAAACCAACTTTTTGACCTGCAATCCAGGGTGGAGAAACCTCCATCTGGAGCGTCGTTTTCAAGCGATCAATATAATAGAGAACATAGATGTAGGTGAAAGAGTCCAGATCCTTTACGCCGCCAGCATATTCAGGCTTCAGTTGCAGAAAGAACTCTTGGTCATCGGTATCAACCGGCTGGTAGGGTGCGGTATCCAGATAGGGGGTTTTGATGATGCCAATAGGAGCAAATTTAAGACTATCACTATCAAGATCATTCATCGACGGACCCGGTTCATTAACTTCTGATATTTATCAGCTGTTTTTTCATCTTTTTTAGCCTTCAATTGCAATCGCCGCACTGCGGAGCTGAGCGAGGACACATCACGACCCAGCCGCTCAGCAAGGGCGGTCATGGTAGCACATCCAGTTTGCAAATAGAGCCAGGCCAGATAAGCCCGCGCCTCTGAATGAAGACGGTTTTTCCCGGGAGCCGCCAGTTCTTCTTCAGTCAGCTTATAACGTTCCAGGACAATACGCAGGACCTTCTCTGGATTAACCTTAGGCTGGTATTTCTGCCTTGAAAGCTTCATCACTCCACGAACAAATTCTTCGTCACCAAGGATCCGTGGGTCATATTCGCTACCGCAACCAAAATCAACTTTAGCCTCTTCAGCTGATCCCTCATTGACATAAGCATGAAATTTCATTAGGGCACGAGTTCCACTCTCTTCAATTTGCAGATAGGTCCTCCCCGTGCTCAACCAAAGCACTTTTTCTCGACCACAATAAGCAAGATGACTACTCCATGGATAGTCCATTGGAGCACCTGCAAGTCCAGTTCGAACTGGAGCCAGGTGGACCTCCCGCACCAAATCCAGCAAGTAATCTTCTGGGTTGATCAGAATCGCCTTATAGCGCCCCTGAAAAAGATGGCCTCCCTGCTGACGCCAGTCATTAAACCAGCGAGTATAACGAAAACCTAGCTGCTGCATAACCCGCGAGAGCGGTACTTCATCAACCTCAATCACTAATTGAAGAGTGTTCGGCAGCAAACAGTAAGCATGGACTTTATGACCAAACTTCTCGATCCCCTCCTGGACCAGCAACAAAAAACGAGTATGGTCGGTCACATCAAGAAAAACAGGTTGGTTCCCATTGCCGTGTAAAGTGACATAATAGACAGCACCGGGGAAATGTAAGCGGGGTTTACGCGCCATGACTACGTCCTCCTAAAAATAATATTACAAGCCTGCCCCTATTTTCCATAGAGAATAGCAGAATTTATCTTTAGTGCAACTTGAATCAATGGTGGTAAAGAAAAGTTTGGAAGGGATAAATTTCGGTAAGTATTTTCGGCAAAGATTTATTATTCGTCAACGTTATCAGCTTCGTGTAAATCCTCAAACAAATATGGGCCATCTGTCTCACGAACATAGATCGTATGTGAAATCAAATTCTGTTCCGGGGACCAGTAATGCAACTGATAGCCTGGCACATCAAGAGAGAACTGTGAAGGTTCTTTCATAGTCAAATCGAGAACCAGAGGTATCCCCATACTTGGTGCAGCATTGACAATGCTCCCACGCCAACCGACATGGGCCTGTAAGTGAATATGTCCACACAGGATACTTTTTATATTGGAATATTTCTCAATAATATCGCCGAATCTGTCTGCACCAACAAAGCCATCAACATCTGTTTCGAGAACTCCACACTTAACCGGGGGATGATGCATAAAAATAACCGTCGGTTGTTCTTTGGTTTCAGATAATTGTTCATCAAGCCACTTTGCTCTCACCCCACATATCTCACCACCCGGCTCACCGGGCACAGTGCTATCTATCCCAATCAAACGAAGGGGATAGCCCTCTATCACATAGTTAATAAAGCCCTGATCCATAGTCGGGCAGGCTTGCCCACCAAATACTGACCAGAGACTTGATCGATCATCATGATTACCGGGAATAATATAAAAAGGGCATCTGAGTTTACTAAGAAGGTTAGCCGCCCGTTCGGACTCTTCTAAAAGGCCGCTATAAGTGATATCCCCGGTAACAAGGACAAGATCTGGCGCTGGCTTTAATTGGTTGATATGATCAACACAGCAAGCTAAATTCTCGGCGGTAGGAGCAATACCGTAGGCTTTCTTGTCCCATCCCGCAATATGGGTATCACTGATATGTGCAATCAGCATAATTGATGCTTTCGCAAAAAAGCATCACGGTGGATGGCTAGGCAAAAAGCGCCAAATGCAAGGCGCACAATTGTTGAACAATGAGGCGTACTTACGTACGTCGAAGCAGTGAGATAATTGGATGCAACGCAGCAGTTGGTGAGTTTTTGTGACGCCATCATGACTAACTTTTGCCATTCTTCTGGTTATTGACAAAGCCAATGATCGCGGCCAGCGAGACAAAGGCGACGATCATGAACGACACCGCATTGAGCACCGGAGTAGAGCTGAATTTGATCCGTGCATAAAGATCAACCGGCAGGGTCGGGTCGGAACCGACCAGGAAAATGGTAGTATTGATATTGGAGAAACTGAGCAGAAAAGCGACCACAAAAGCGCCGATAATTGCCGGACGCAAAAATGGCACGGTAATCAACCAGATCACCTGTAAACGTGTCGCCCTCAGGCTCAAAGCGGCCTCTTCAAGGGTACGATCAAACTTCTTCAGGCGGGCACTCACCAGCAACAGCACATAGGTGGCACCGAAAGAGAATTGACCGATCACCACCAGCCAGAAGCTGGGGCGTAGCAGTTCGATATCGATTCCGAAATTCTCTTCAAAATAGAGTCCGGCGTTGGTTGAACTGAGAAGAATGGAAAGACCCAGAACGACACCGGGAATAACCAGCGGAGAGATTGCCAGAAAGTAGAGCGGCCCCTTGAAACGGAACTCTTCCTCCTCAAACAGTAACGCAGCAATAGTGCCGATAACAGTAGAGAAGAGAGCAACAAAAAAACCGGTCTTGAGACTCGTCCAGACGCTCAACATCAGATCGACATCTTTAAACAGTCCCAATCGTTCATCGGTATTGGCAAAAAACCAGTCGAGAGAGAACCCTTTCCACGGCAGCGCGATATAAGTTGAATCATTGAAGGCGAGTACACAGATCGTGACCAGCGGCATGATCAAAAAAATGTAGAAAAGGGTGATATAGAAACGGTAGACCGCCGAATAGGTTTTTGAACAGGGTAATGAGCGAATCATGATCCCACCTTTTCCAGTTTTTGACCGGAGAGCTTAAGTGCTACCCAGACAATTCCTGAAGAGAGTCCCAGCAGCAGGAAGCCGAACGCTGCCCCCTCATTCCAGTTAAATGACATCAGGAACTTGTTATAGATCTGCTCGGTAAACCAGAGGGAACTTTTGCCGCCGAGAATATTGGGGGCAACGTAATCACCTATGACCAGCATAAAAACGATAATTCCTCCCGAGACAATTCCCGGGGTGGTATAGGGAATAATGATTTTACGAAAAATAGTCCATTTTGAAGCACCCAGATCGCTGGCAGCTTCGATAAGACTGTCATCGAGGCTGTCGAGTGCTGACATCATCGGTACAATCATGAAGAGCATCGACATATAGAGCAGCCCGATGGTCATGCTGAAATTGGTAAAGAGCATCTCAATCGGCTCCTTGATTATCCCGATATTCATCAGAAAAGTATTGATCACCCCGTTATCACGTAGCAGAATCATCCAGCCGTAAACGGTGACCAGTTCACCGATCCAGATCGGAATAAGCAGTAGCAGGGTCATAAAACTGCTGTACTTTTTTCCCACCACTTTGGTCAGATAAAAGGCAACGGGGAAAGTCACCACAAAAGCGAGGAAAGTCACCCCGATGGAATAGAGTGCCGTCTTGACAAAGGTGAGCCAGTAGATCTGATCCTGGAAGAAGGTCAGATAGTTGTTGAGGGAGAAGACCATCTCCCAGTCATCCGTTTCAAAACGGAATGATCGGTAGACCATATCGAGATGGGGGATAACAATCAGCAATCCCAGCCACAAGAGCACCGGAACCATCAGCAGATAGAATGTGCCACTACGTTTCTTCATGATTCACCTTTAAGGCTTTCGTAAAAACAAACCTGATTAACGCCAATCTTCAGCCAACTCCAAAATAGCCCTCTCCTGGGGGAGAGGGTGGCGCGAAGCGTCGGGTGAGGGGGAATTAAAAGCGACAATCATAGTCAAAATCCCCCTCATCCGCCTACGGCACCTTCTCCCTAAGGGAGAAGGAATAAACTAGTTACGCCATCAATTCTGATAACACTTCAGGTCATCCTGATGAATGCCGACCTGCAAATCATCGCCATCGTGCAGGTTATCGAACTTGGCATTCTGCGGCAGTGAGATCAACATCTCATCTGCACTCTCTTTGACAACAACAGAGAGTTTGGTGTTTGCGCCATCAAAGAGGATATTCTTTATTCTGGTATTGATCAGGGCAACATCGGGGAGCGTTTCCGGGGAATCAAGGATAAATGCCTCCGGGCGGATGAAAAGCTTTTTCGGTTGGTAATCGAGCCCCGGCTTAACCAGCTTGCAGCCGTTGTCTGTAGTTAATTCACCATCCGCGTAGCTAGTGATATTGAATTCATTACTCTCACCGACAAATCCAGCAACAAAGGAAGTAGCAGGGTTTTTATAGAGATTCTTCGGGGTGTCGATCTGCTCAAACTGCCCCTCATTCATAACCGCCACATAATCACTCATGACCAGCGCTTCGGATTGATCATGGGTGATATAGATAAAGGTGGTGCCAATCTCCCGCTGCAACACCTTGAGTTCGATCTTCATGTGTTCTCGCAATTTGCGGTCGAGGGCTCCCAATGGTTCGTCCAGCAGCAGGATAGACGGTCGCAACACCAGCGATCGGGCAATTGCCACCCGCTGGCGCTGACCACCCGAGAGTTCAGTCACCTTCTTCTTTTCAAATCCGATCAGCCCCACCCGTTCGAGCATTTCAGTGACCCGGCTGTTCACCTCATTCTTGGGCAGCTTTTGTCGCTGCAGGCCAAAAGCAACATTCTTCTCCACATTCATCATCGGAAAGAGGGCCAGATTCTGAAAAACGATATTGACCGGTCGCCTTTCGGGAGGGATTCCTTCCATCGACTCTCCACGAATCAGAAGTTCACCTTCAGTAACATTTTCAAAGCCAGAAATCATACGTAAAAGGGTGGTTTTCCCGCAACCTGAGCCACCAAGAATAGAGAAAAATCCTCCATCTTCAACATTAAAGCTGACCGATTTGACGGCGGTAAAATCACCAAATTTCTTGGTAACATTTTTTATTTCCAGAACGTAACTCATATGACTCCCCGAAATGGAACAAAGGCGAAACAACCCCGTGTTAGGGACGGTTCCGCCTTTTTTATCTCTATTTAGTCCAATATTGATACGGCATCAGCAAAACTGGCACTGATTCCCGCATGAGGGGGCGGTCCCAGACTTTTGCGGCACAACCCACCACTGTTCTTTGCAGAACGTAACCTTTCGGGACAGCCCCCAATGCGACTGGGGACGGTCCCGAGTTCACTCACAGATCTGCCTACTTGGCCGCTTTGACGCGATCAAGAACCTTCGACTCAATCTTTTCAAATCCAGCTGGTACAGGTGGATGCCACTTGATGTTATCAAGATCTTCCGGTGGGAACGAACGGCTGAAGTTAGCCTTGATTTCAGCATTCAAGAAGTTGATCGCATCCTTGGAAGCAGTACCGTAGCCTTCCTGATTGGTGAAGTAAGCAGCATTTTCTGGACGCAACATGAAGTTAATATACTTGTATGCTCCATCTAGGTTTTTCGATTTTGCTGGCAGGGCAAAGGTATCGATCCAGCCCAATGCACCGCTCTTGGGAGCGATAAAATCGATATCGGGATTTTCTTTATGGAGAGTCCAGCCTTTACCATCCCAACCAGAAATAACATTGGCATCACCACTCTTGATAATTGCCACTTGGGTATCACCACTGGTCCAGTAGTTCTTGACCAGTTTTTTGCTATCAATAAGTTTTTTCTCAACCCGCCCCATCAATGCACGATAGGCATCAATATCGCCGTAGAGAGCAAAAGGATCTTCACCCATACCAAAAGCGGTCGCAATCAGCAACGGACGCTTCAGGCGATAAGAGATTTTACCAGCGTATTTTGGATTCCAGAGATCTGACCAGTCATCTGCCCCTGGAGCCAGCTTTTGATTGACGATCATCCCCGTGGTACCGTAACAGTGCGGCACAGCAAACCCTTTACCATCAACGGCACTGTTCTTCTTCACTGCATCAACCATTGATTCGACCAGTTGGCCAGTATCAACTTTACTGTAGTCGATGGGCTGATAGATGGGGAATTTATTCTGCACAAAAGAGATACGATCCTGACTCGGTTGTGCCAGATCAAATCCTGCACCCCGGGTCGCCCGCAGCTTGGCAATCATCTCTTCGTTGTTGGAGTAGGTGAGTTTGACATCGATGCCTGTTTCAGCCTCAAATGCTTTGATCAATTTGGCAGGCGCATACCCTTTCCATGTCAACACCCTCAATGTCTCTTGTGCCATTGCCCCAGTGGCAATAAGCGATAATGCAATCGCACCGATTAATACCAGTCTCTTCATGATTCAATCTCCTTTTGTTGAGGTCATTAAATGTATGATTTTTGAATTTTATCATACCAACCAGGTTTGCCAACTTGGCTTCAGTCAATTATCAATCTAACATCTTTCCGGTTTCTTGCAAGCACCCAGAAAGCTTCATCCACTCTCTTAGATTTCTATTAAGCATTCGGTTTGAATGCCATTAACCACTCACTTTCAGCTTAATTAACTATAAAACAACGTTACACTACCACACAGCATATGCCCGAACAAGTAATAATTCAGCCCGAACAAACAGTTTTCTTGCCGTTACATCCCACTGAGAGTTCTTGACAATCAAACTCTTAAACGCTACCGTACGTGCCAAATATCACTCCTTTGCAGGCGAGTATTGGCGGCAAAAAACCTGGTCATCCGCTAATTATTTAAGAGCAAATATGGATCACTTCATGAACCCATCTGCCCGACGAACCAAAATTGCCAACCTGATTCGACAGCGTGAGCATGTCACTGTCAACGAGCTGGCTGAGATACTAAACACTTCTCGGGAAACCATTCGACGCGATCTAACCGAACTTGCTCAAGCTGGAAAAGTTCAAAAATTCCATGGTGGAGCATCTGTTCCAATAATTGCCGGTGAAGGCCCATTTCGCGACCGAATGGGAAAAAATGCAGCGGCAAAGATGCAAATCGCTGCAGCAGCGGCAAAAATTGTCTCCCCTGGAGAAACAATTTTCATTGATACCGGCTCAACCACTCTCTATCTTGCCGAACAACTCGCTGAGATTCCCAACTTGACCGTCGTCACCAACTCGACAAAGATTGCACGGATCGTGAGTGCAGAACCAGTTCCTGCAAGAACCTTCCTCCTGGGAGGCGAGTTTCATGGCGACAACAGACAAACCATCGGCAGCATGGCTATTGCACAGGTTCAATCTTTCAGAGCACACCATGCAATTTTAACCATTGGGGCGCTTGATGCGCGCACTGGACTTATGGACTATAGCATTGAAGAGGCTCAGCTAGCACGAGCCATGGTTGAGCAGGCAGAAGCCCTGACCATTCTTGTCGATAGTTCAAAGTTCGAACAAATTGCTTCTTTCGAAGTATGTGGCCTAGCTAAAGTAACCAACCTCGTCTGCGACACCCCCCCATCAGACAAAATATCAACAGCCCTGATAGAGGCAAACGTCAACATTATAGTCGCGGGCTTGTAGTAAAAACACATTTCGGCTCAACCCATTTATCGTCTTCAGTATGACGTTCAGCTAGGTTCCATTCAAGGAACATACAATCTTCTTGAAATTTCTTCTTAAAATTAAATTGCCTGTTCGGGCAAATATTGATACTATTCAGTCATGACAATTCAATCGCATAAAAAATACAGCTCAGACACTAATCTCCCTCCCCTCGCCAGCGGTGATATCGCCGTGATCGGTGGAGGAGTTGTTGGTTGTGCTGTTGCTCGCAGGATGGCGCTGGAAGGGGCATCCGTTGTCCTGATTGAGAAGGCAGCGGATATTCTGGACGGTGCGAGTAAAGGCAACAGTGCTATTCTTCATACCGGGTTTGATGCGCCGGTCGGTTCTCTGGAATGGGAATGTGTACAAAAAGGCTATCATGAGTATCTGGAGATCTACAAAGGTCTTAATCTCCCCCTGCTTAAAACCGGCGCTCTGGTTGCTGCCTGGACGGAAGAACAAGAAGCTAAATTCACCGACATCCTAAAAAAAGGGAGCGACAACGGGGTTGAGGATTTACGTCTTCTGAGTCGCAGTGAGGTTCTTGGACTTGAGCCCAATCTGGCACAGAGCATCAGAGCGGCGATATCTATCCCTCGTGAATATGTGATGGATCCCTGGTCAACTCCGCTTGCCTATCTACAACAAGCCCTGCAAAACGGTGGGCAGGCTTTCTTTAATGCTGAAGTGACCGGTGGTGAGTTCGATGGTTCTCATTGGCGACTCAATACCAGTCGAGGACAGATTAAAGCGCGCCATGTTGTTAACTGTGCCGGACTCTATGGTGACATTGTTGACCAGAATGTTCTTGGTCACAGTGATTTCATGATTAAACCCCGCAAAGGGCAATTTGTTGTTTTTGATATGGCGGCAAGCAAATTACTCGGCTCGGTGATTTTACCGGTACCGACCGTGCGAACGAAGGGGATCGTCCTGTTTCCAACTATTTTTGGCAACATTGCCGTTGGCCCAACGGCAGAGGATCAGGAAGGTCGGGATGACGCGACTGTTGATACGGATAATCTGGAAGCACTCCACGCCCAGGCGATAGAAAAGGTTCCAGCACTGGCCAATATTCCCGTCACAGCAACCTATGCAGGGATTCGACCTGCGAGTGGAGAACGAGAGTATCAGGTTATTGATTATCCTGACCGTAACTGGATCACTCTTGGGGGGATCCGCTCAACTGGCCTGACATCATCCCTCGGACTGGCGCAACATGTTCATCAGTTACTTTTGCAACAGGGGATTCAATTTGAGACCATTGCAAATCCTGTAACACCGCAGGTTCCCAATCTTGCGGAACATCTGCCCCGCGACTATGAAACTCCAGGATACGGAGAGATTGTTTGTCATTGTGAAATGGTCACCGAGCGTGAGATCAAGGCGGTGCTGGAAGGTCCGCTACCAGCAGGAAGTCTGGCAGGTTTGAAACGGCGGACGCGGGCCACTATGGGTCGCTGTCAAGGTTTCTACTGTTCAGCGCGTCTGGCTGAATTAACCAAAGGAATGTTTGCTGAGCCTCTTGGGGTTGGAGATGCTGATGACTGATGCTTTGGAACTCAAAAGCTGTGATGTTGCGATCATCGGTGCGGGTCCGGCAGGTCTCTCTGCTGCAATAGAACTGAAAAAAGCGGGAATTGCATCGGTTGTGGTGTTGGAGCGTGAATCGGAAGCGGGTGGTATCCCCCGTCATTGCGCTCACCCACCCTATGGTCTTCGTGAATACAAATGGATGATGACGGGTCCTTCTTATGCAAAACGGCTGGTTGAGACCGCTCGTAGAAGCGGCGTTCATATCCTCCTGAAAACAACGGTCACAATGTTGGAACCTGGTGGATCTCTGTCCATTGCTTCACCGGAAGGCCCAAAAAGACTCACGGCAAAACGGGTGTTGATCGCAACAGGAATCCGCGAGACGCCACGGTCGGCCAGATTGGTCTCTGGGGCCAGGCCTATGGGGATCAGCAATACCGGAACACTGCAGTCAATGTTCTACCTGAAAGAGATGATCCCATTTCGTCGTCCGGTGGTGATTGGTACTGAGATCGTCAGTTTTTCTGCTCTTTCAACGTGTAAGAAAGCAGGCATTCAGCCAGTTGCGATGCTTGAAGAAGCCCAGCGTCCATCCATACGTTGGCCTATTCATTATGCGGCCCGGTGGTTTGGTGTGCCGATCATGCTGGAAACCCGACTGGTTAATATCCTTGGCAAGAATCGTGTTGAAGGGGTTCAGATTGCCGACAAGAACGGAGATCTCCACAAAATTGATTGCGATGGGGTTCTTTTTACCGGTCAATTCACTCCAGAGTCAGCCCTTGCTCGAATGAGTCATCTGGAACTCAATTATAAAACAAGCAGTCCGGTTGTTGATTCATTTAATCGTTGTTCAGATCCGACTTATTATGCGGCTGGTAATGTTTTACAACCACCCGATCATTCCGCTCACGTTCCTTATTACTACACTGCTGACAATCTTCCGCAACCAGTCGATGTTGCGGGTCAATGCTGGGATGAGGGGCGGATAACGGCTCAATGGATGGTTAAGGATTTACAGGGAAAGCTGACTGTGTCTTCTTGAATAGTACCACCGCTAGAGTCACTCCCTTTGATCAAAATGAAACGGGTCACTGATCAATAGAGCTCCACACAAAACTCCTTGTAATTCCGGTAATATTTACTATTCTTTGACAATATCGCTTAGGTATTGTTTATATTGAAACAAATAAAAGTCCCCCGATTCCAAAGAGGTCAGATATGACATTCGTTAGCATATTTAAAAATCGTACCGGAATTGAGAAGGAAATCGACAGTTTCCTAAATCTGGCCAGCGAATCAGGACTTATTTTTGTCCAGGGGATAGATGCCTACCTCATCAACAAACTTGAAACTTTCAACGAACACTTGGTTCACATCGTTGAGACCGAAAAAGAGGCTGATCTACTACGCCATTCGATAGAAGATTTACTTTACCGGAAAACCCTCATCCCTGAATCAAGGGGAGATGTTCTCGAACTAATTGAACGGATGGATGTATTACTAGGCCGGTTCAAGGGAGTTATGTTCAGAATTGAGATCGAACGGCCAAATATCGATGCAAAATTTCACGAGGACCTAAAAACCTTGGTCAACTGTGTTATTCAAGCAGTCGAAGCAGCCACTCTATCGCTAAGAGCCTACTTTAAAGATATTTCCCAAGCTACCGACCATATCCACAAAGTAGCCTTCTGGGAAACTGAGGCAGACAAAGCAGCAACTTGCTTGCAAAAATCTATTTTCGGTGACGAAAATTTAGGCTTAGACTCAAAACTACAACTGCGCGATCTTGCCAGAAGTATCGATAAGATAGCCGACCAAGCTGAAGACTTAGGCGACACTCTGGCTATCTACGTAATCAAACGCTCACTATAAGACCTATTTATGTTTTTATTTTTCCTTTCAAGCGGCATGTTTCTTGGTTGGTCTCTGGGTGCAAATGACGCCTCCAACGTCTTTGGCACAGCGGTCGGATCACGCATGATCAGATTTCGTACTGCAGCAATTCTCTGTTCTATTTTCGTTATTCTTGGAGCAGTGATCAGTGGTGCTGGAGCAACCCACACCCTGGGAAAACTTGGAGCTGTCAATGCCGTTGCCGGTGCTTTTGTCGTTGCATTTGCTGCCGCTATAAGCGTCTACCTGATGACCTTGGCACGCTATCCGGTATCGACATCACAAGCGATTGTCGGGGCGATTGTCGGCTGGAATCTTTTTTCTGGTTCACCAACCGACAGCAGTGCTCTTTCTAAAATAGTTATAACCTGGATAGCCTGTCCAATTTTATCGGGAATTATCGCCGTAGTCTCTTATAAAATAGTTACATTCTTCATCCTCAAGTGGAAAATTCACATGTTCAAATTGGATGAAATAACCAGGTATGGACTGTTACTGATGGGAGCATTTGGAGCTTTTGCTCTGGGGGCTAATAATATTGCCAACGTGGTCGGAGTTTTCCTCCCCGTTTCTCCCTTTACTGAGATTGATCTTTTTTGGGGGATTAGTTTTAACCCTGCGCAACAACTCTTTTTTCTCGGCAGCATGGCCATTTCTATCGGTGTTATCACCTATTCAAGACGAGTTATGGATACCGTTGGCAGTGGAATTTTCAAACTGTCCCCGGTGATGGCCCTGGTCGCTGTATGGGCTCACTCCGTAGTTTTATTCCTGTTCGCCTCACAACGACTGGAACAATTACTCCTCAGCCTTGGATTACCAACAATCCCCCTCGTTCCGGTCTCCAGCTCTCAGGCAATTGTTGGTGCTGTGGTCGGAATGGGATTACTCAAAGGGGGACATAATATTCGCTGGAGAACTGTTGGGGGGATTGCAGGCAGCTGGATCACAACCCCAATATT
>JAOZLQ010000191.1 GCA_029934755.1 Desulfuromusa sp.
AGATTTAATCAGTCGATCAGTTTTGCTCTTAAACTGATGCAGTTTTTCATATTGATCACATGAGAATTTTCCAGTAAGCGATCAATCAGAGCTGCAGTCAATTGACTGTTTTTAAAAAAGGAATCCCATTCACTGAAGCCCAGATTTGAAGTGATCAATGTGGTTTTATTCTTGTGTCTTTTATGCATCAGAGTAAAAAACTGCCCAACCTGTACTGGCTCCATTTCTACGTAGCCGACTTCATCAATGTGTAAGCAATCATAATTCGCATAGGTTCTTATGACTTTAGCTTCACTCAGATCACCTCTTGAGCGATACAGTTCTTCCAGTAATTCAGAAAACAACACGGAGCGCCCCGTATAACCACGATTAATTGCCTGGATAAGAAAAGCACTGGCCAGTCCTGTTTTTCCCACACCGGTCGGGCCTATCAAAAGGATATTTTCATGACGGGTCATGTAATTGAATGAATCATAGAGTGTCAGGATCTTTTTTTCAGCCAGTTTTTTCTGTCGCTCAAAGGGATACGTTTCTATCACTAACTGTTCAGGTATTTTGGCTTGTTTCAGCCGCCTTATTCTGGAGTTTTCTATTTTGGTCTTATATTCCTGTTCAATCACCTCGGTTAACAATTGAAAGTAAGAGTATTTTTTTTCTTGCGCTGCGTTAAGCTGCTCGTCCCAACTATTAAGCAGATAGCCCAGACGAAGATGTTTTAGCATTTTAATCAACTCATCATTCATCGTGCTCATCTCCTGTAAACTGGTCATAAATGGACAAATCAACCTCATCAGTCAATGCGCCTTCTAAATATGCTTTGTTCTCTTGCAATTGCAAGTCTGAATCGATAGTGGGTATTTCATAACCACTGTCCACTAATTGTAAGAGTGCGATACGTTCAACCGCACTGATGTCGGCGATCCGATATTTTAGAGAACGCTGCACCGTGCTAAGAAAAACGGGCAATGCCAGCTTTTGATACAGCCTGAACAGTGAGCGAATGAAGGTGTGTTTTGCTTTGCCTTTTCCTTGTAGAGAGAGGGTCAGATAAGCATCCACCTCGTCACTGAGTGCCCGTAACTTCGTCTCTTCCTGCTCCGTTGGCTTTTTTCGATATTTGGGTTGGTATACAGGTTCCGGTTGCCCGGGCGGTGAGATGCGTTTGTTTTTTACATCGCAACCAGGTAAGTCATAACATTGAATGAGCTTTCTGGCACGATAGATTTTAATTTGATCGCTGTATTGTAAGACAGTCACCACATAACGCCCTTTGCCGGGTACCCAGTAAAAATTACCATCAAACTGGACATAACCATATTGATCGATGTCTCTGTCAAGACTCAGATAAGGTGGTGTCACATAGACGGGGATTTGCTTCAGATACGTTTTTTCATAATCAAATGCCTGAGCCGGTATCAACCCTGTTTTACTCACCGGACGAAGGGGCATTTTTTTGGTTGCCCAGTCAAACGCCTGCTGATTTAAATCATCCATGCTGCTAAAGTCTCTGCCAGGGAAGAAATTACTTTCCAGGGTATAAAAACTTCTTTCGTTACCCGCCTTTCTATTGGCATGACCGATGGCATGGCATTTAAATTCAAATCCGTATCGTTGTCCGAACCTCTCCATTTCAGGAGTGATAAGGGCTTGCCTTCCAGCCCCTCGAAGTCGTGCCAGATTGGTATTGTCAATGATGCAAACCGGAGCACAATAGTGCCAAAAGCACAGCGCTTCATGAAAGAAGCACTTCATGTCAAAACGTGTAAAGGTACGATAAAATTTTAAATAGCGGATCTTTGAATAGCGGTAATAAAGTACGCTGGCCTGGAGTCTGATCTTTTTATCACCCACTAATACATCAAAGGGCGAGGTATCATGTTGCATCTCTGCGCCTGGCTCATCTTCGACCCGGTCACATCGTGGTTTGACCGAACGCCTTAAACCTAATTCACGGATCTTTCTCGTTAACGTCGAATAGGCGATTTTGACGCCTTCTTCCAGCAGCAGCTCATGAACACGTTCCATCCAGCCATCACAGCGCACATAAAGTCTTTTTATCTGTTCTTCATCAACTTCGATGGCATCGGATCGAACGACACCAGGTGCTTTCGGTTCGCCTGCCTGAGCAATAATATTTTTTATCGTGTTACGACTGAGACCAAAATCTCTGGCCATTTTACGAGCACTCATTCCCTCGTTATGAAGGTAATAAATCGCCTTACGTTTGTCCTGTTCTATCATAAAAGTCCTTCAGTGTTTGAGTGAGGAGGCTTTGCTTGCTTAAAATACCACCGCTTAATAGGTTCGCCTGAGCAAAAAATGCGGGACTGGTATAGCGTTTATCATGAGTTTCCCGCATCACTTTTTGCATATATTTTTGCAATATTTCCAAATCATTGAGCATTCTTCGTTCACATTGATTACAATCATCAAGATCTTTGGGAACCTCTTTGAGTCGCTCTAATACCCAGCTGAGATTGTTATTATTGATCTGCTCTTTAAACTCATCAGAGCCTTTAAAATAGCTATAAGCCAAGCGTTCTATATTACGAACACTGAGTTCTTTTCCTGAAACCGCATCAACAAATCGCTCAACTTCTTCCTTGCTGACACCGTTTATACGCATAAACTGACGCAGGGTGTACATATACGAATAAGCAGGAAACTGATCGCTAAATATTTTTTGCCGGATGCTGTCACTCAGTTCATTGCAAAGACTGGTACGTACGCTTACCCAGGATTTGCTTCGAGTCAGTTTTGTGGCAATTTCACTGGTATTGAGTTTGAACACGTTCTTAAGTTCATCGATTAACAGAGCTTGTTCTAAAATGGTCAGCGTTTTGGTATTGGAAATTCGCAGCAATTCAATGATCCCTATGGCCTCATCGGCATCCAGGCAGGTGTAGGGTACCTGAGTGATCCCTAATTTAATGGCACATCGATAACGTTTGAAGCCATTGAGTAATATTCGTTTTTCTTTATCACCCGTTCCTTCCAGGGGTTCTTGAATGCCCCGTTGTGAAATTGAGGCCAAAAGCTGAGCCTCGGAATGTTTGTTTTTTATCCGAAAATCTTCATAGCGACAATCCAAACTGGCTATTTCCACTGTTTTTTCCATTTTCAGACCTCAGGGCGGTTTGTTACAGCAATAATCAATAACATACTCAATTTCTTTGCGCTTTCTAAGGCGGTGTTGTCTTATTTTTCTGTTTAACAGAGTGAGGATCTGTTGATAGGACAGAAATTGTTGATCGATGAGGTTGAATAAACACTGAAGATAATGGAGCATTTTTTTATCGGGATTGATTGTTTTGTCTTCATCCAGAGTGAGTGGTTCTTCATTGATATTTTTGTTTTGGGAAGCGGGTTCCTCTTGTTCATCTGTAGTCTGGTTAGCTTTATTTCGGGCTAGGGCATTCAGTTGCTTTTTCTTTTCCTTACCTTCAGGCGTTTGGTAATAAGCGGTGCTTCGTTTCGTGGATCCATCTTTTCGGTGTTTCTCACTACAACCAAAGGGGCAACCTAAATCACACCGACCCGCATTACAGGGATGGGTAACAAAGAAAATACGGCAATGTGTGCAGCGAGTTAAATAGTGGCGTAAATGAGGTTGATCGTGGAGAACAGAGCGAAGAATGAAATAATAATGCCGTGCCATATCACGGACTTCTTCAGATTGTCGATACCAACCAGGAGTAAATTTGAAGTGGGTTTGTAGCTGTACTATAAAAAAGCCAGGTTCTCAGAAATAAGGCTGATTGTTGTATTCATTCGTGTTAATCACATTAGTATCTCATGATATTTTTAAAGATAGTCGCTGAGTATAATCTCGATATATGATGGACTTAGAGTCAACTTATATGATGGTTAAATGCACTACATTCTGAATATCAATCTTGTTGGTTTTTCGGGATATGCTGGGTAATCAGGGTAAAGTTTAAATAGATTTTAAAGA
>JAOZLQ010000192.1 GCA_029934755.1 Desulfuromusa sp.
TCTGCACTCCCCAGACCGGCAGCTCTTGATGCTGCAACCCCATAATTTCACCCTCTTCAGTCCAGGCGGTGATTTTTAAAGAGTCGGGGAAACTCTCCCGCTCGGCAATCAGGGAATGGTAGCGAGTTGCAGTAAAGGGGTTGGGCAGACCTTGATAAAGTCCATGACCATCATGATGAATCGGGCTGGTTTTACCATGCATTAAACGATCAGCCCGCACAACCTTACCGGCAAAAGCCTCCGTGATCGCCTGATGGCCAAGGCAGATACCAAGAAGTGGTATTTTACCGGCAAACTGCTGAATCGCAGCAACCGAAATCCCCGCCTCTTTTGGCGTACACGGCCCAGGGGAAATCACCAATCGCGCTGGTGCCAACTGTTCGATGTCATTCAAAGTCAGCTTATCGTTCCTGATCACTTTGACTTCTTCGCCGAGTTCAAGAAAATACTGAACCAGGTTGTAGGTAAAAGAGTCGTAGTTATCGATCATCAACAACATAAAGTTAATATCCTATACGAGTCCGCGGTTTGCCATTTCAATGGCACGCTTGACACCACGAGCTTTATTTAAAGTTTCCTGATATTCCATCTCTGGATCACTGTCAGCGACAATCCCTGCTCCAGCCTGCAGATAAAATTTATCCTTCTTAATCTGCAAGGTGCGAATCGCAATCGCCAGATCCATATTACCACTGAACGAAAAATATCCAACGGCACCGCCGTAAACCTCACGCCGCACCGGCTCCAGTTCGTCAATAATTTCCATCGCCCGAATTTTTGGTGACCCAGACAGAGTTCCTGCCGGAAACGCTGCACGGAAAACATCAAAACAATCCAGCTCAGGCCGCAATTGGCCACGGACGTTAGAAACGATATGCATAACATGAGAATAACGCTCAACTACCATCAGCTCGCTAACCTCAACAGTACCGCCAATAGCAACCCGACCGACATCGTTGCGGCCGAGATCAACCAGCATAATATGTTCCGCCCGCTCTTTCGGATCGGCAAGCAGTTGTTGCTCCAGGGCAAGATCCTCTGCGGCCGTCTGGCCTCGCGGCAAAGTCCCGGCAATCGGTCGAACATCAACCTGATTTCCCTCTTTGCGCACCAGAACTTCAGGCGAAGCACCAACAATGATAGATTCGCCAAAACGGAGAAAAAACATGTAAGGTGATGGATTGATCGTACGCAGCGCTCGATAAATATTAAAAGGATCACTCTGCAAAGTGCCGGAAAACCGTTGAGAAATCACTACCTGAAAGATGTCCCCGTCACGAATATATTCTTTGCAGCGCTCGACTGCACGTTTGAAATCTGCTTTACAAAAATTTGATTCCAATTCCTGACGACCATCCCCGCCCCGCTCTCCGTCTTCGCGTTGCAGTGGTTGGCGCAATTGCGACAACATCTGCTCAATCTGCTGCTGAGCACGTTGATAAGCTGCTGCAGGATCTTCATCCTCTTGCAAATGAACATTGCAGACCATTTTAACCTTCTGACGCATATTGTCAAAAATCAGCAACCGCTCAGTGAACATAAAGCAGGCATCCCACCCATCGATCTGGCGGGGGTTAGTATCAGGGAGATCCTCAATAAAACGAACCATATCGTAGCCAAGATAACCAACAGCTCCGCCAAAAAAACGCGGCAATCCATCCACTTCAACCGGCTGATAAACAGACATCAATTCACGCAATTTATTCAGCGGATCCTTGACCTGCCCCGATTCCTCAATATTGCCATCAGAACGCACTTCATAATACTGATCCCGGCACCGAAACACTCGCGCTGGGCCACTTCCAAGAAAGGAATAACGAGCCCATTTTTCTCCACCCTCAATCGATTCGAGTAAAAATGCAGTCTGCCCATCATCTATTTTGCGAAAAGCCGAAACAGGAGTTTCCATATCCGCAAGAATTTCACGGTATACGGGAATCAGGTTGCCCTGCCGTGCCAACTGGCAGAACTCATTTTCAGAGGGGAGGTACATAAGAATTATAAACCTTTGTAAAAAGGAGAATTTTTAACATTATAGGGCAAATCAAGTCAAGAAAAGCCCACTGCTTCATTTTAAAATCTACAGCAAAAAATGTGCTTCAAAGCACCCATAAGTTCAACTAAAAGAGAAGATTTGTAACTTGCCTCCATTTTCATTCAATAAATATAACAACATTCTATAAAAACTCTCCTTACGCAAATATCCCCCTGAATAAATTTGTAGTTACAAAGCACGACAAAGCCTGACCTGGCCTACCGATAAACGTGCTCACCACCTATTGATTAATACGGCCGTTTAAAACAACAAAATGAAATCACTTAAAAACTTTTTTTAAACAGTGTTTGATACGCTATTATTAGACAACTATTTTAGTTTTATAGCTACATTTTCAGATAGTTATCTCAGTTTATTAAAAATGATTGGGCTGTCTCTTTTGTGAACCCACGGAATTCAAACAAAAAAGCGTATTGACAACAATATAACAGCGTATTATTGTCCGGCCTGATAGAAGAACTAGTAGATTAAAAGTTGCTAAAATGAATGGCCGGTTTATAATTTAAGTCGGAAGGTACTAAAAGTAATGTCGAGTAGAGACAAAGACTCTTACAACATAAGATCTGTTGAAAATGCGTTGCTTTTACTCGAAGCTTTGGCAGATGAAGGGGATAAATGCAGCCTCTCCCAACTTAGCCAACGCTTGGACATGACCAAGGCTAGCCTGTTCAGACTAATGGCAACCTTTGAGAATCATGGTTATGTAGAGCGTGGGCCTGTCTCGGGAGAATATCAACTGGGTCTAGCAGCCTTTGAAATCAGCCAAAAGCTACTTTCAAAAATGACTCTGTTGCGTAAAGCCCGCCCTGCAATGGCTCAACTGGTGCGCCAATGTGATGAAAGCGTCTATTTGGTCGTACAGCGAAACCAAGAAGCTCTCTTTATAGAAATGTCGGATAATGATCAAAAGATCAAGGTTGTTCCTCTGACCAGCCAACGTTTTCCGCTGAAGGGCTGTGCATCAGGGAAAATTTTTCTGGCATTTGACGAAACAAATACCCATCTGCTCGCAAACCAGCCTCACCTAGTAGATGAAATTGATTTTTGTCGGAAACAACGCTACTGCATCGATCACAATGGTGTCGGTGAAGGAAGTACTTGCATCGCAGTCCCTCTATTTAAAACTGGAAAAGTCCTTACCGGCTGCCTTGCATTGATTACTCCTAGCTTCCGCACTGACGAAAACCGAATAAACAAAGAATTATTACCCGCGTTAAAAGCAGCGGGTGAAATGATTTCAGCACAACTTGGATATAATGCCTACGCTCCCAGAAGCATACCCTGAGAGCAAGACAACGCTAAAGCCTGAAAAAGTCGGGCATTTTCTATCGCACCAGGTTTCACACAATGAACGCAAACAGATATTATTAATTTTGAAAGGAGGCAAACAAAAAACCAGTTATACCCGAGCTGAGGATTAAGCTCACAGATTCAAAGCAAGTTTAATTTCAAGGGGGTAACATCCATCTTTTTGTGAGGAGGAGTTCTTTTATGAGTACAGATAATAGTAGTAAAGCTTATTGGAAAGAGACATTGGCCCTGGTCAGGAACATGCTGATCATCTGGTTCGTCGTTTCTTACGGCTGCGGCATTTTGTTTGCCGGTGCGCTGAACAGTATTCATCTTGGCGGTTATCCGCTGGGATTCTGGTTTGCTCAGCAGGGTTCAATCTATGTTTTCATCGCTCTCATTTTCTACTACGCTAGAGCAATGGGCAAACTCGACGAAAAATATGACGTTCACGAAGACTAGGGAGGAACTATAATTATGGGTTTACAAACTATGACATATCTCGTTGTCGGTCTCACCTTTGCCCTCTATATCGGCATTGCAGTGTGGGCCCGCGCGGGAAGTACAAGTGAATTTTATTCTGCTGG
>JAOZLQ010000058.1:0-7758 GCA_029934755.1 Desulfuromusa sp.
CTCACGACAACAACCCCTAGATTCCAGCCTACGCAGGAATGACGAAAATAAGGTGCAACTGAAACTCTTGGACTAAAGTCCATAGTTTTCACCAGCGTGATGGAACAATAAATATCAGTATCAATATATATTAAATTTAGAACATAGCTGTTGACTTTGAAACTTTCATCAATATAATGTGCGATTGCACAAAATATGACGACAATATTGGCGTGATTATCCTGCCAATATTCAAAGGGTTAGACAACATTATTCAGGAGGAAATTGAAGTGAAAACGTATGATGTATTAATTATCGGTGGAGGTCCCGCCGCAATCACGATTGCTAAAATTTTAGGAAAAGTTAAAAGGGTCGGAGTGATACGGCCGGAAGACTTTTCAATGATCTATTGCGCCATGCCATATGCCATTGAGAAGGTTGTTGCTCTGGAAAAAACTTTTAAACAAGATAGTATCGTCACTGAATCTGGAGCAGATTTGATTCGCGACAAGGTTGCGAGTGTTGATTTTGAAGCTAAAACAGTATTGACAGAGCAGGATCAAACCTTTGGTTATGACAAGCTGGTGATTGCAACCGGGTCCGTTCCATTCTTGCCACCAATAGAGGGTGTCGATTATGAAGGGGTATTTGTCTTTAAATGGGAAGACGACCTGAAATGTTTAAATGAGGCGGTAAGAACGAAAAAACTCAAAAAAGCTGTTGTTGTTGGTGCTGGAGCTATCGGGGTTGAACTTGCTCTTGCATTAAATAACTCGGGCCTAGAATGTCATTTGGTCGATATGGCTGAAACGGTATTACCTAATCTGCTTGACCCGGAGATGTCAGTTGATGCTGAAGCAGAATTGAAAAAGGCTGGATTAAAATTACATATGGGCAGCAAAACAGAAAAAATTCTCGGCAATCAACAGGCAGAAAAAGTTGTCCTGAGCACCGGAGAAGTTATCAATCTGGCAGATGAAGATAATTCTCATGGTATTGTTGTTTTTGCCGTGGGCATGCGTCCCAGAGTCAATATTTTTGCGGGGACTGCCTTGGAAATTGGCAAGTTGGGGATTGTCGTTGATAGTAAAATGCAGACAAACATTCCAGATGTCTACTCTGTTGGAGACTGCGCTCAATTTGTCAGTGGCATCACCGGTGAATTAACAGAAGGAAAACTGGCAACCAATGCAGTCCCAATGGCGCGACTCATGGCCAAGAATATGCTGGGAGCAAACCGTGAATATACTGGTTTCTTCAACGGCGCAGCAACCAAAGCAGGTGATTTGTTTATTGGTGGAACCGGATTAAGTGAAGAAGTTGCTAAAAAGAAGTATGATGTCGTCACCTGTCATTCTGAATTAACGACAACCTTCCCAATTATGCCACAAGCCAAACCGGTCAAACTGAAACTTGTTGCCGACCGAAAAACCTTGAGAGTTCTGGGAGCACAAGTTGTCAGTGGCAATCCAGTTGCCGATAAAATAGACATTATTACCCTCGCCATTCAGAGCAAACTGACCGTTATTGATATGGCTAACTTCAGCTATTCGGCACAGCCATACCAGTCATTCTTCCCGGCAAATAACCTGATTGTTGCTTGTTCAGAAGGGATTCTGGATAAAGTAAAATCAGATGATGTTGTTTACTAGGAGTCTGTCAGACTTGATAGATCGTAGCTAACACTCGCCCCATTTATCCATTGAATCAGGATAAATGGGGCGAACTATTATTCCGTGACCGGGATTTCAATCAAATTGGGTAGATTAGAAGCAATCCCTGCTTGAATCGCTTCAGCAATATCGCCTGCCCGATCAACCCTTCTAGCAGGAACCCCCATTGAATTAGCCATTGCAAGATAATCAACGGTCGGATTCACAATATCCATGGCAATAAACTTATTCTGTTGTGCAGAAGTAAAATGTGGTTGTGAGCGCATAAAGTTTTTCAGAATATTATATTCGCGGTTATTCACCACAATAAAAGTCACCGGAAGCTTTTCGTGCGCAGCAGTCCATAACGCTTGCGGGGAATAAAGTGCTGCACCATCTCCAACCGGGCAAACCACCGGTTCACGTCCCAATCCAAGGGAATAACCGACCGCTGCTGGCATACCCCACCCTAATGCACCACCACGCAAAAATGAATAGCGGCGATTGGTGTTGCTGTTCAAAAACTTACGTAGATACGCAGCCGTAACAATAGCTTCATCGACAATTGCGGTATCAGCACCTATTCCCCTGGCCATCTCCTGAGCAGCAACCAGTGGATGAATATAATCCAGTGACCTCAATTCAGCAGCTTGCTGCAATAATTGTTCATATTGTTGTTTCTGCTGCTGTTCGGCTTTTTTAAGTAACTCAGCATAAATATTAGATTTATCAGACAATCGTTCTGCCAACATTTTATTCAAAACAGTCAGTGATTTCTGGATATCACCAACGACAGAAAGCTTGGTCGGATAGCTACGCCCCAGATCCCGGCCATCAACCGAGAGCTGAAACAGTTCACATTGTTCCGGCAAAGCTGAGCCTTCGGAATACAGAATCGTAATAAAGGATTTCCCTCCGAGGGCGAAAATACAGTCAAAATCTTTAACTGTTTCATGAATCTCTGTTGCTTTGGTCGGTAAATTTCCGGCCCACAAGGGGTGACTGGTTGGATACGGAAGATGAGCGGGCCAAGACGATCCAAACACCGGGGCACCCAATATTTCTGCCAGAGCGACAACTTCCGGTGCTGCTTCATGGGTTGATACTTCATCTCCGGCAACAATCATCACCCGTCCGGGAGCGATAGCAGCAAGCTCATCAGCCAGCAAATCAAGGGAACCAGCAATTGGACGTCGATCAACATGTGAACGTGGAGGAATTGGGATTGTCGTCATTTCTTCCATGACATCCATGGGCAAAGAGAGAAAAACCGGCCCGGACTGAGCTGCAGCACAGTCTTCAAACGCTCGTCGGATCAGGATTGGCAATTGTGCTGCCGAATGCACTTCCTGCGCCCATTTGACCGCCGGAGATGCAATCTGTGTCAAATCTCCAAATAGGAGTGGATCAGTTATGGAGTGTCGTGAATCCTGCTGTCCGGCGGTCACCACTAACGGCGTTCCTGATACACTGGCATTTAAAAGGTTACCAAGTCCGTGCCCCAAACCTCCAGCCGTATGCAGATTGACAAACCCGGGACGCCCCGAAGCCTGTGCATAACCATCGGCCATAGCAACAACACTTGCTTCCTGCAAACCCCAGATATATTTGACCGTCGGACTATTAATCAGCGCATCAATAAAAGGAAGTTCAGTCGTTCCAGGATTACCGAAGACATATTCCACCCCTTCACTTTCAAGCAATTCCAAAAGCAGCTTTCCCCCTCTTCTTGGACTGACCTGAGCTGTTTTGTTGATCGCCTTTTTCGTCATAATATCTTCCCCTTTTCGCAAATCTAGAATTGGCTGATAAAGGGACCATCGGGAGAAATATCTGCATTTTGCAAATACTTTTGAAATTCTTGTCGTGAAATTTCCTGCGCTCCCATGCTGACAAGATGGTCGGTTGTCTGCTGACAATCGAGCAACTCGAATCCCTTTTGTTGTAGATACTCCATTAAATGGACCAAGACAACCTTTGAAGCATTTTGACTTCGACTGAACATTGATTCACCAAAAAAACAACGTCCAATACAGATTCCATATAAGCCCCCAACAAGTTGATCTCCATCCCAACATTCAATCGAATGGGCGAAACCAAGTTCATGCAATCGTGTATAAGCTTTTAGCATTTCCGGAGTAATCCAGGTACCGCTACCGTCATGACCAGCTCTCAGCCGGCGGCACCAGTAAATAACTCCAGCAAAATCCTGGTTAAAACTGATTCGGTAGGATTGCTTGCGCATAAAACGTTGTAAAGAACGGGATATATGCAATTTGCTAGGAAAAAGAACGCAACGAGGATCGGGAGACCACCAGAGAATGGGCTCACCAGGATTGTACCAGGGGAAAATTCCAAGGCTATAAGCCAACAACAGACGTTCTAGAGAAAGATCGCCACCGACCGCCAGTAAACCATAATCTTCCGCCGCCTCAACCGGAGGGAACCAAAGCCCATTATCCAATTGGTAGCAGGGCATCAACTAAATCGAAAAGTAAATTTACCAGCCTGATATCCAACCCGAACCTTGCCACCGTTACGTAAATCTCCAAAGAGGATTTTTTCGGCCAACGGATCGCTCAGCTCAGCTTGAATTAAACGTGCAAGTGGTCGTGCGCCAAACAATGGATCATATCCTTGGCGACCAAGTTCCCGGCGTGCCGCTGCAGAAACCTTGATAATCACATGCTGCTCTGCCAACTGGCCAGACAGCTCATTCAAGAATTTATCGACAACCTGCAACATGATCTTTTCATCAAGGGGTGTAAAATTGATAACAGCATCAAGACGATTTCGGAATTCAGGAGAAAATATTTTTTCTATTAGATTTTTAGGGGCTTCTCCGGTACGACTCCCAAAACCAATGGGGACAATATTCATATTACGCCCACCAACATTGCTGGTCATAATCAGGATAACATTACGAAAATCAACCCCTTTACCGTTGTTGTCAGTTAAGGTGCCATGATCCATTACCTGCAGCAGAATATTAAAGAGATCGGGATGAGCCTTTTCAATTTCATCAAGAAGTAACACTGACCAGGGATTTTTACTTACTTCCTCGGTCAATAATCCCCCTTGATCAAAACCGACATATCCTGGAGGGGAACCAATCAGACGAGCAACTGAATGTTTCTCCATATATTCACTCATATCAAAACGTAAAAACTTCACCCCAAGTTGCTGTGCCAGCTGTTTAGCGACTTCGGTTTTACCAACACCGGTTGGCCCCGTAAAAAGGAGCGACCCAACGGGTTTATCAGGATGGCCAAGACCAGCACGGGAACGATGAATCGACTTGACTAGACTTTCAAGCGCATGATTTTGACCAAAAACAACCCGTTTCAGATCCCGTTCAAGGTAGCGAAGCTTGTGGCGATCATTTCCAGAGATAGTGCGTATTGGAACCCGAGCCATCCTTGCCACAACCCGCTCAATTTCATTGATACCAATCGAACGCCTTGGATAACCATCTAAACGATGCTGTGCCCCTGCCTCGTCAATCACATCAATTGCCTTGTCTGGCAAATGTCGCTGTGGCAGATGTTTGACTGCAAGCAGCACTGCAGATTTCAAAGCTTCTTCGGTGTAACGTGCTTTGTGATGCTGTTCATAATGGGGGCACAAGCCTTTAAGAATTTCAAATGCTTCATCACTGCTCGGCTCGTGCAGATCAATTTTCTGGAACCGGCGAGATAGAGCACGATCTTTGTCAAATAGATTGCGATATTCCTCGTAGGTCGTCGAACCAATACAACGCAATTCACCAGAACCAAGTGCTGGTTTAAGGATATTTGACGCATCCAGTGAACCGCCACTGGTTGCTCCAGCACCAACAATCGTATGAATTTCATCGATAAAAAGAATCGCCTGTTCACGCTTTTGTAAAGCAGTAATAACTGCCTTGAGACGTTCTTCAAAATCTCCCCGAAATTTTGTTCCTGCCAGCAATGCCCCCATATCAAGCGTGAAAATCTCTGCTTTTTTCAGCAAATCGGGAACGTCACCTTCAGCAACACGTAGTGCCAGACCTTCAGCCATTGCGGTTTTTCCAACTCCTGGTTCACCAACAAAGAGGGGGTTGTTTTTCCGCCGGCGGCAGAGAATCAGAATAGTTCTTTCAATCTCCTGATGACGACCAATCAAAGGATCAATCTTGCCATCTTTAGCCCGTGCAAGCAGATCAATCGTGAAAGACTCTAGTGGGTCAGCAGGATTTTGTTTTGGTTTCGTCCGGTCTCCAGGAGCAGGATCTGTCGGTCGCTGATTTGGTTTTTCTCTTGTCCCATTAGAAGCTTGCCCATGGGAGATATGATCGAGCAGATCAACCCGCTCAATTCCCTGCTGTTGAAGAAAAAAACAAGCATGGGAATTTTCTTCTTCCAAAATTGCTGCAAGCAGGTCACCAACCCCTACCGCCGCTTGCTGTGAAGCCTGCATATGCAATACGGTTCGCTGTAACATCCGTTGTAAAGCCAGTGTTTGTCGGGGAACATTTTCATCCTCAACAACTTCGGTGTTTTCCGGAAGAGGCTCAATATTCTGATCGAAAAAACTTTCCAGATCCTTCTTTAAATCATCAATATTGCCACCACAAGAGGTAAGAACCTGCTGGGCAGCCCCTTCAAAGAGCAATGCGTAAAGGACATGCTCGGTCGTCAAGTATTCATGCCGCCGCCGTTGAGCCTCACGAACCGCCAAAGTAAATGCAATTTGCACATCTTGTTTAAACATTTCTGCCACCGTTCAAGCCTCCTCAAGCGTACAACGCAATGGAAATCCAGCCTTACGAGCCTTCAAACGCGCGCTATTAGCTTTTGTTTCTGCTATTGCATGGGGAAAAGTCCCACAATAGCCAACCCCCTGAAAATGGATTGTCAGCATAATTTTTTCTGCTTCCGTTGCCGATTTACGGAAAACTTCCCGCAAAACTTCAACAACAAACTCCATAGTGGTATAATCGTCATTGTGCATCAAAACTTTAAAGAGCGAAGGTGCCGTAACCTGCTCTTTCGTTTTATCACAAGTTTTGGTTTTATTGCTGCTACCGGATTCTGAATTTTCCATCTGTTGTATATTTCCTGTTCTGCTACTAAATTATTCTGGGTATACTACCATAAACGGAGCACAACGAACAGCCCAACAGACCACCAAAGAGAGGTCAATCGATGAGTTTCAAACTCAACAATCGACGCAAATACCCAGATATGACCCTTCGCTTGCTGGCATGGTCAAATGCCATCGCAGTCATTTCCTTAGGCGTCGCCATCTGTCTTATCGCCATAGCTAAACCGAAGCATGAAAACTTTCTTGACCACTTTTACAGCGTACAACGACTGAATCCAAGCTGGAACATGGATCTCATTGGCTACATCGGCATCATGCTCTTATTGAGCTTTCTAGCCAGTGTTATTGGACTCTTTCTGAATAGCAAGCGTCTGCAACGCAAAGGAGATCACGTCAATGCAACTCTGATTTTAAGTCTGATCATCTCCATATTCAGCTTGTTTTTCTATTTACGCTTCACTCTAGCTTGAATCAAATTACGTTAAGGGTAAATTTCATCCCAACTGAGGGATGACTCTGTCAACAGTTCCACCTCCCGGTTAGGATAGTTGAGCAGATAACGTACCAATCCACACAACTGGAAACTTCTTCCATCCAGACCTGCCAGTGCCAATCCATCGGCAACCCCCAAAAACAAAATCTTGTAAAGTTGCAACTGAAACTGATGCATCATCACTGGATGCAACTCTCCAAACACTGGCCCAGTCACTGCCGCACGGCAAAGCTCAACATCGGTGGAACTGATACTACGACAAAATATTGGTCGCACCGGATAGATGAGACAACACCCCTGATCATCCAGAAATGCACATTTTCGCCTGGCGAACAGCCGCTCTTCATCATCCAGACCACGAACATCACGCCAGAGTTGATCCAGTCTTGAAGTGATTTGCGCCACCAGGTCAGAATCCAGACTGCGTAAAAAACGGGTAATGGAAATCCCTTCAAGCAGCGTAATAGAGACGTTCACCACGCAACAGGATTGGCATCCCGGAGCGCAAGCAATCAACCTTCGATCACCATCTTCTTGCTGCTGAATCATACTTTCAGCTTCAGAGAA
>JAOZLQ010000058.1:7858-12401 GCA_029934755.1 Desulfuromusa sp.
TTTCTCGATCTGGCAAAAACGACTTTGGGAACTTTTCAGCAACAGGCCAAAGGAGATTTGGAAGCACGCCATCAAGCTATTGGACAGTTAGTTCAACCGCTGAAGGAATCTCTCAAGAGAGTTGATGGCAAAATCGAACAACTTGAACAGGCTCGTAGTGGTGCCTACGCTCGGCTTGACGAACAATTGAAATCGTTACTGAACAGTCAGATCAAATTGGAATCGGAAACCGGCAATCTAGTGCGTGCCTTACGCACTCCGGCAGTTCGCGGTCGCTGGGGGGAGATCCAGCTGCGCAAAGTTGTGGAAATGGCTGGCATGGTCAACTACTGCGATTTTGTCGAGCAGGAAACGGCTGATAGTGGTCGCCTCCGTCCCGATATGATTATCAAATTACCAAATGGTCGCAATATTATTGTCGATTCTAAGGCCCCCCTGCAGGCCTATCTCGAATCTCTCGAGGCAACAGATGATAAGCAGCGCACAATTTGCCTCAACCACCATGCCCGTCAAATTCGAGATCATTTGCAAAAACTATCAGCAAAAAATTATTGGGAGCAATTCCAACCGACACCAGAATTCGTCGTTCTTTTCCTGCCTGGAGAGACCTTCTTTTCTGCAGCTCTGGCCCAGGATCCAGCCTTAATCGAGGCAGGTGTCGACCAGAAAGTACTACTGGCTACACCAACCACTTTGATTGCCCTGCTCCGTTCGGTTGCCTATGGCTGGCAGCAGGAGAAACTAACCGAAAATGCCGAGGCAATCAGCCAACTTGGGCGAGAAATGTATGATCGCCTTGCAACCCTCAATCAGCATTTTACCCAGATGGGAAAGAACCTGGAACGTGCTGTTGAAAGCTATAATAGGGGGATTGCTTCCCTCGACAGCCGAGTCCTGAGTTCAGCGCGTAAATTTAAAGAATTGGGTGCCGGAAGCAGTAAAGAGATCGAACCGATTGAGCAAATCGACAAGTTACCACGTTCACCTCAGCTTCCTGAATCCTGATCCAACCAAAATACACTTCTATGCTATAATGTTCAGGTTGATAAAATCCAAACATAATATTCCGGAGGAACAACAATGAAAATTAGTACTTTAGTCATCTTGCTCTGTAGTACCCTTTTACTCAGTAGCTGTGGGTACAATTCGATTCAGAGAAATGAAGAGGCGGTTTTTTCTGCCTGGGGCGATGTTGAGGCAACGTATCAACGCCGTGCCGACCTCATTCCGAATTTAGTTTCAACAGTAAAAGCTTATGCCGCTCACGAAAAAGAGACCCTAACTGAAGTCGTCAATGCTCGTGCCAAAGTGGGGCAGACAAAGATTTCAGCCGACATGTTGGGAGATACTGCGGCAATGCAACAGTTTCAACAGGCGCAGGGACAACTTTCAGGGGCGTTATCCCGTTTACTGGTGGTCGTTGAACGCTACCCCGATCTGAAGGCTAGTGAAAACTTTCGTGATTTACAACACCAACTGGAAGGGACAGAAAACCGGATTAACGTCGCTCGTCAGCGCTACAATGAATCGGTGAAAATCTTCAACACCTCAATACGGACCTTCCCGAACAATCTGACAAATAATTTTCTCCTCAATCTGGAACGCAAAGAAGCTTTTAAAGCTGACGCTGGCGCTTCTACAGCTCCAAAAGTAACTTTCTAATGCGCTATTTGCTCTGCTTATTTTTTATTTTTCTGACGGTTGATTCTTCGGTTGCAGCACTGAATATTCCGCAACCAACTGGCTATGTAAATGACAAGGCCAGAATAATCTCGCAGACAGTTGAACTAAAGTTGGAACAATTTCTTCGTGATTTTGAAAAAAGTGATTCAACCCAAATCACAATATTGACGATTCCAACTCTGGATGGCGAAGTCCTGGAAGAATATTCCCTCAAAGTTTTTGAGAACTGGAAAATAGGCCAGAAAGGCAAAGATAATGGTGCACTCCTGCTGGTTGCCAAGGCTGAGAAAAAAATTCGCATTGAAGTTGGTTACGGTCTGGAAGGACGCTTAACTGACCTGCTGGCCGGTCGCATTATTGACAATGAAATCTCTCCCAAATTCAAACAAGGGGATTTTGATGGCGGGATCGTCAGTGGTGTTGTTGGCATGGCTGAAGCGGTGCGCGGTGAATATACCGGGACAGGAAAAACCGGGAGCCGTAAGAAAAAAAGTAGCCCATTTGGTCTGATCTTCCTTTTCTTTTTCCTCGGGCCATTGATTAGCCGACTCACTGGACGGCGCAGTAGCCGAAATAGTAGCCGTTCTCGCCGTGGCGGAATATATTTGGGCGGCCCTTTTTCTGGTGGCGGTGGTTTTGGTGGCGGTGGATTTTCCGGTGGTGGCGGCGGCGGTGGTGGCGGCGGAGCTTCCGGTGGTTGGTAATTTTGCAGGACGAGGTTAAAATGAAATCAGCAACAGTTTTTTTCACAACCGAAGAAAAGCAACAAATTGAAGCTGCGGTAAAAGCCGCTGAAAAGAAAACCAGCGGTGAAATTGTACCCATGGTTGTTAGCTCTTCTTACTCTTACCCACGCGCTGAGCTCATTGGTGGGGGAACTCTGGCATTAGCAACCGGATTGATTGTCAGTTGGGCATTTGGGAGTGAATCTATCTGGTGGTTTCTTCCTGTCTTTATCGCTAGTTTTTTTATTTTTCACCAATTAATCCGTAGCTGGCCAAACCTGAAACGCAAACTGATTCACCCGGATGAGCTAACCGCTGAAGTTAAAGAAAAAGCCCTGGTAAGCTTTCTTGAGCAAGGTCTGCACGAAACTCGTGACAGAACCGGTATTTTGATTCTAATCTCACTCTTCGAGCATCGGGTTCAAGTACTGGCTGACAGCGGAATCAATGAAAAAGTCCCGGAACACACTTGGGAAGAAATTGTTGAAATCATTATCAAAGGGCTAAAAACCGGGACTGCCTGCGAAGCAACCTGTCATGCTATTGAACGTTGTGGCGAATTGCTCCATGAATATCCCCCTCACGAGCTGGATAATATTGATGAACTACCGAATCTAATCATGGAGGAGTAGATGAATAAATTATTTTTTTGTCTGATAATATTTCTGCTAAGTAGTCCCGTTCTGGCGCAAGAAAAAAACCCATGGGATCGAAAATTGCCCTTTAAAGAGGCGATTATTTCCTACCGGATTACTGGCACTCAGGTGGGTAATTCAACAGTGTATGTGAAAGACCATGGCAAAACCAGTGCCATATACCGTAATGCAACCACAACAGTCATGGGGTTCACCAATCAGGAAGATACCCTAAACATCATCACTCCAGACTGGATTTATGATATCGACCTGAACAGCAAAAAAGGATCAAAACAGACAAATCCTGAAAAATATTTTATTGAAGAATACAACAACCTCTCCGCCGCAGAACAAAAAAAAGTGGCTATCAATGTGGAAAAGATGGGGATGGGGACTGTGACGGGAATGGATGGACAGATAATCAAGAATGCCGTCAAAATACTGGGCTACAACTGCGATAAAGTCACAATGATGGGAGTCACAGTCTACTCCATCAACGACACAAATCTACCGTTAAAAACAGAAACAGACATGATGGGAATGAAGTTTTCAGAAGTCGCAACAAAAATAGCTAAGGGTTCGGTACTTGCCGCTAAATTTGCTATTCCGGCTAGCGTTCAAGTCACACATCAACCAGCAGCAGAGGAGATGGCAAAAAGTCACGCTAAAATGACCATCCAGAACCTACTGGAAGGAAAACAACCAAGTGACAGAATGAAACAATACAACACCCCATCCAACCAAGAGCAGGAAATGCCTTCAGACATGAAGGAACAGATGAAAAAAATGATGAAGCTGTTTGGTGACCAAGGGTAAAATCGAAACTAACCCTAAGTCTAAAACAGCTTTTTTCACCACAAATAGATTATTTCTATTGTTGTAGCAGCCAGATAAATCAACTCAAGCGGTTTAGCTCATCAAGTAGTTGATCGATCTCATCTTCACTATAATCTTTCTGTCGCGCCGCTTCTTCAATCGTATCCCAAACCGGTTCTCCGCAGCGGATACAGCGGATTTTTTTATGAAACAGGTATCCGACAGCGTCCTCTTTCAGCTCCACCAATTGTTCAATCTTCATATCTCGAGTAATAATAGTATCAGCCATTTCTCAACTCCTCATCATTAGAAAACTTCTGTTCTCAGTTGCTCATAAAAATCACGGTTTCGATTGCCACCAGAATATTCTTGTTGCAGCAATGTATAAATCTTTGTCGCCCGCAGCTCCAACTCTAGCTGTTGCAGAGCAAGGGGATACGCTGTCGACTCAACACCATAATAACGCTTAAGCATCGCATAGACACGGGAAAAATTCTGGATGAGAGGGATTGTTCTCTGCTTACGACTGTAGGCCAAAAACTGACGTCCCTTTTTACTCGCTGCCAGCAAGTGTAGATAATGTGGTCCCGTAGAAAACAACTGCGGCACGATTTTTTTGTCCATTCCCAACAGAAGTGAAACCAGCAGCCGTTGAATACGGGTTCGGGTTAACTGCCGCGATTT
>JAOZLQ010000193.1 GCA_029934755.1 Desulfuromusa sp.
ATCTGGCAGAAATGCTCAGCTATTCAGGACTCTACCGCCTGGTCATGAAATATCCACTGCCAACGCTGATTGAATTGAAAAATTCACTCTACCGTCCCGGATATCTGAAGCAGGTCAATCGTTACTGCCCCAAGGTCACTCTCAGCGATCTACTCCCCTATCCCGCAGGAGTCCGTGCTCAAGCAGTCAAACCAGACGGAACAACGTTAGATGACTTCTTGTTTGTCGAAAGCGAACGAGCCCTGATTGTCGGCAATGCACCCTCGCCAGCAGCCACCTCGGCCATGCCAATTGCACGGTATATTTGTGAAAAGGTTGGAAAGTTGCTTGATATTTGAAATCCAAATAGACTAGATTTTTTCCCTCTGGTTGAAATAACAGGTCAGTCTCTGGATAATATTTTATTCTAAAAACAACAGCCTCATTTTCAAATGATAGGATTACCTCTCCAGAAATCTTTCGGAAAATGGATAAAAACCCAAGATATCAGCCAACTTGACAAATCAAATTATTTTTTACAATTCTTCAATTAAAAGAGTATAATTTTCAAACAGTCAAAAGGATTTTGCCATGCCACTCTCAGTCAATAACAGCATTTCAGCTCTACACGCTTTATCAACCAAACAAAGCGTCACCGCAAATAATATCGCCAACAGTGAAACTAGAGAGTTCAAAAAGTCGACAACTATTTTGGAGGAGAATTTGAACGGGTCCGTTAGCGCAAAAATCCAAGCGGTCAACACCCCCGGCACCATGATCAATCAGGCGGACGGATCACTGGAAGAGATGTCAAATGTCGATTTTATTCAGGAAACAACAGACATAATCACCACCAGGCATGCCTACGAAGCCAATCTGAAAGCCTTGAAAATCAGTACAGCGATGAAAGATACAGTGCTTGATCTGATTGGTTGATTAAGTTAGCAACCCGGATTCAAGTTGTATCTTCAGACACATGGTACTTTTCCCTCAATAACTCCAATTCCTTTTTTGCATGCTCAATTTTCGCATCGGCTTTAGCTGCGCGCCGGATAGATTTATCCCGTTCCTCCTCGGAATTTTTCAACTCGCCATCCAGAGCAGCAATTTCTTCTGCAGATAAATTCTGCTGCCGGGCTTCGATGAATTCCTTCAAATTCTCAGCAAAAAGTTCCTTTGCCCTATGATGTTCTGTCTCGGCATCCGTTGCTCTTTGTTCTGCCGCGGCGACAACATCCTCAGCCTCAGCCAGTTGCCCGGCAACCCCTTCATCAGGTTCGGCATCCAATTGGATATCCTGAGCAGCTAGAACCATGGTCACAATTGGCAGTTTTTGTAACAAACTATCCACTTGTGTTCCGCTACTATCAAAGATGTTACCCTCTTTTAATTGTATTGGGATAAAAACCAGACTCGCGGTTTTCGAATGGGCAATAACGGTTTCAGTTTCACGATTCTCAACCACCACCGCTTCAGCAGGTATTCGAACTTGCTCTAACTCCTCCAGAAGGGCATCTTTGGTTGCCTGGGGGTTATTATCTTCCACTGGCACTAATACTCGCAATGTGGCATTAGACCAGAAGGGATCGCGGGTCATTAGATATCCAAGCAGTAACATCAGCGAACCATCCATATCCCGCTCATACCAGATATCAATTCGTCGCTGATCAGAAGGCTGATCCTGAAGCTCCTGCCACTCACGTTCCTCCGCATCAAAAATCACCAGATTATAGTCAAGTCGTAACGCCATCCGCAAAATCTTCCCATAAGTTTTCAAGTTACCACTAAGAAATTTTTCCAGATAAAAACTGTGATGATTGAGCAGAATTGTATTTGCACGCAGCGGCCCCACCCCAAAAGACTGGAGCAACACTGAGCTCCCGGTTTCAAAGTCGGGCGCGGTCACAACCAGAGGAAAGGTCTGAGTACCACTTGCCCTAATATCCTCATATAGCTCTTTTTCCGCCTGTTCTTTCTGCTTATATAGCTGGGATCCTTTTCCGGTCAGCATCCTGACTAAAGTTGTTAACCCACTATTCCCTTCCAGCCAAGTCGCAAACTTCAGCAATGGGTCACGCTGTTCATCCTTATCGGAAAAAATAAGAATCTGCGGTCGCCAGTCCCGAGGATGTACCAATTCCCGGGATATTTGCAGCAAATGCTCACGAACCTGTTGCAGATGATAGGACCGGCGACTGTCAGCCCACCGCTCCTGTCGTGCGGTACTCAACAGGTAGTGATAAAGAATGAAAAGCACTGCAACTGCCAAAGCACCAGCTTTCCAATCAATAGCGAGCATTACTGTAAGGCAGACCAGTGCTCCAGCCAAGCTAACCCGTTTGTGGAACCATTTAAAACGGGGCCGGAAAGAAGGACTGGCAGTACGAGCCTCAAAATAAGTCGCATAGTTGAGCAACCCGTAAGAGATCAGGAAAAACATTGCGACCACACTGGCGATCAGGTTGAGATTACCAAGACTGACAGTTAAAAGTGCAACTCCAACAGCAAGCAACACCCCGCGCCGTGGATTGTTTGCCGGGCCAACCCCTTTGGCAAAGGGGTTCAATATCGGGAAAATTTTATCCGCTGCCAAAGCTTGTAAAATACGCGGAGCACCAAGTAAAGAAGCCATAGCTGAAGATAAAGTTGCAGCGAAGACCCCAGCAGTAATCAGAATAGGCAACCAGGCAACTCTCCCCATAGAAGCAAGGTCGTTGATGAGAATATCTTGTGGCAGTACTCCTGCAAAAACAAGTGCCGCCCCAAAATAAACAAGTATTGATACGCCGACAGCGAGAAAAGTTCCTAACGGCAAGCTTTTACCCGGATCTTCCAAATCTCCCGACAAGCTGACCCCTTGGGTGAAGCCGGTAACCGCTGGAAAAAATACCGCGAACAAAACCCAGAAACCTTGACCAGATGCTGCTGCGTTCCAATTTTCATGGAAGATTTGATCATCCCACTGAAACCATCCACCGAGAAAAAAGGAAAAGAGGGCCAGGATGAGAATCCCCATAACCACAAACTGAAAGCGGGTTGCCCAGTCTGCCCCAAGCCAGGCAAGCACAAATAATGCACCAATCGCGACCACGGCGATAATTTGAGCCGTACCACTCCCTCCACCTGATAACCCGGCGATAATCTCACCAAATCCAATACAATAAAATCCTACTGATACAGACTGAGCCAGAAAAAGAACCAGACCGATAGCCCCGCCAAACTCAAGACCTAGAGTTCGGGAAATCAAGAAGTAATCGCCGCCACCCCGCACTGTCAGGTTAGTAGCAATTGCAGATAAAGAGATGCTGGTTAAAACTGAAATCAGATTGGCGAGCAGAATAATCAGGAGAGCTTGTTTTATTCCTCCTGCGCCCACGACGTAACCCAGGCGCATGAACAGAATAATACCAAGAATTGTCAGAACACTTGGGGTGAAAACTCCAGCAAATGTTCCCAGTTTTTTATCCTGCTTTTTAGCAACAGAACTTTTGTCATTCCTATTTGACATCAAAGTTACCAGAGCTGACCTATGTTAATAGAACAAAGACTACCGTTCAGCAAATTCATCCCGTAAACGGCGAAAAATCTCCCGATAGGCACGGCGATCATCATGTTGTTGAACCGACCGCGCCAACCGGGAAATGGTTTTACGATCAATCTTCGGAATCAACTCAAGCATCTCATCAAATGCAGCGGCAAAGCTATCAGCGTTACAAAGCCGATCACGCAATTTTTCAAACTGATGAAATTGTTTTTTATCACCTCGTGAAACTTGGTCCAAAGTTTCTAATTGATTTAACAAGCTCCTCAAAACATCCTCTGACTTACGTATCATTCCCGCCAGATGCTTCAACTGACGGCGCTGAGAACTGTGCCCTTTAGTGAGACGAGCCAGCTCGGCCTCTCGAGCAATTGCAACGGGAAGATCAATTTGAGC
>JAOZLQ010000194.1 GCA_029934755.1 Desulfuromusa sp.
TTCGGGCGCTGATATAAAATCACTCTTCGCCCCGCCTCATCAACCTCACTGACCGCCACAAGGACATTGATCCCCAGTTGCAAAGTGTCAATATCATCTTTTGATTCCATTTTCTGAAAATCAAGCCTAAGACGATTTTTTTCGGCAACAAATCGGCCATTGTCTTCCAAACCATCGGTAATTTGTTTATTTTTTTCTGCTATTTGAATTTTCAGATTCTGAAAATGAAGATTGTATTCAGAGAGGCCGGCGACAAAAACCGGAAAAAAATTATCTGTTTCAGATAAATCATGACCTGCCGCCAAATCTGGAATCTCCGGACTATGACGAATCTGCTGGACAAGGTCATCGATTCCTTCCAAGGGGATTTTTAACTCCAGGAGCTGTTCGATCAATTCGGTCTCGGCGATCAACAGCCCTAAATCATTCAATTCGGTCTCGGCAGTAAGGTAATCAACCCGGGTAATTCCTGCAGCCTCTGTCAGTTCATCAATCAGAGTACGCATAGCAATGAACCGACGTTTTGCATGATCGTCTTTATCGGTACGCTGCTTGATCTGTTGCTGCGGATACTCATCATGGGGTTGCTGTGGATCAATCCGCGGATATGGCGGGACGGGTTCAACTTCCCGATATGGCTGGTATGCATAGGTACCACTCACCCGAAGATTTGTTGCCATACTAGAATCCTTCCGTGGATATCCTTCCCTTTTATTATACCTGATTTGAGGCTCTTGCTTCTTTTTTATCGGCAATACCTTCTAAAACCTTTAATCTTGGCAGATGTAAGTCATATTTTTACTGGGAATAATTGACATCAGCAGTCTTTGCGCTTAAATTAATAGAGTCAAATTTCAAAGCAAGGTTTTCAATAAGGGAAGATCAAAATATGAAAACGGATGAAAATGGTCAGTTCCCCTTACCGGATCGTGGGGCCACGCAAAAACTCTATACTGAATTACGTCCTGATTATGAATTGATTCTTCAAGACCTCTATCAACAGTTACGTAAACTCGCCGAAGAAGAAAGTTTATCGGTTACAATAAAATATCGGGTCAAGCGTTTTGATAACTATTGCGAAAAACTGGTCAGATTAAGTAGATTGCAAGGAAGTGACATGCTCCAGATCACTGACTTGCTAGGAATCAGGATTATTTGCCCTTTTCTGGAGGAGTTGGAAACAATTGAACAACTGATCTCCCAAAAATTTGAAATACTGGAAATGGAACACAAGGCGGAGCAGCATTCATTTCGTGAATTCGGCTACGATTCTGTCCATTTACTGATTCGAACCCGATCCCTCAATGGGGAAGACCAATTACCCTATAGTTGTGATGTCTGTGAAGTCCAGCTGCGAACAATTCTTCAGGAAGCCTGGGCAGAAGTTGAGCACGAGCTGGTCTATAAATCAGACATCAGCATACCCAACCACTCTATTCGCCGAAAACTTGCTTCGTTAAATGCTTCATTGACCTTATCTGATTTAATTTTTCAGGAAATCCGTGATTATCAAAAAGAAATCCGTCAACGAGGGTTAAAGTGTCGTCAAGATGTAGAGTCAATGTCTTGTGCTTATAATGATGATATTGATATCGCGCAAATTCCTGACTTGGGGGAGACAGATTCAGATGAAGAGATTCCAATTCCTGAGTATTTGTCCTCAAAAAAACTGGAAAAATTAATGTTTTCGGCCCTGGAAGCCCACAGCAATAATCAGTTCAGGCAAGCGGTCAACTTTTATAGCGCCATTTTACATATGAAACTTGATTCTGCCATCCGTTCCCTGATTTATAACCACCGTGGCATGGCCTTATTTGCTTTGGCCGAGTATCAAAAAGGGGTCGATGATTTTGATAAATCAATAGAGCACAGTACAGACAATACCCGCGCCTGGAGCAATCGGGGGTTAGCTTATCGAGTCTTGGAGAAATTTGATCAATCCCTTGAAGACTATGATCGAGTGATTGAAATGAACCCCCAGCAATACGAAGGCTACTGGGGGCGAGCACAAACCTGCTTTGAGATGAAACTATTCAGTCGAGCTCTGAGTGATTGCCATAAAACTATCGAACGGAATGCTGATTTCACCCCCGCATTAGAACTGGAAAAAACGCTCCGACGACAGTTGTTTTAGTCATTTCCCTTGGCGATGAACGGCCAGCGGCCCCCAAGCTTGATCTACAGGCATGACTTCGATAGCGTTAATGTTAACATGTGCCGGACGACTGACGATCCAGAAAACCGTTTCGGCAATATCTTCTGGGCGTAAAGCCTCGACCCCTTGATAAACCTTGGCAGCCTGTTCAACATCACCCTTAAAACGGATATCGGAAAATTCGCTTTCAGCCATCCCTGGAGCCAAAATAGTCACCCGAACCTTGCTCCCAATAAGATCAGCACGCAAGTTACGGCTAAATTGCTGGACAAAGGCCTTGGTTCCACCATAGACATTTCCACCAGGATATGGCCAAGCTCCCGCGGTTGAGCCAATATTGATAATATGGCCACTGTTGCGCTTGACCATCTGTGGCAATAGTGCGCGGGTACAGTACATCAGCCCTTTGATATTGGTATCAACCATTGTTTCCCAATCATCGATATTAACATCCCACGAGGGTTCCAAACCCAGCGCCAGACCAGCATTATTCAACAGCACATCAATATCATCCAGTGAACCGAGCTTCTCAAATACCTCCTCCCGATCACGAATATCCAGAGATATAATTTGGCGAACGGCCACCCCCAATTGCGTCTGTAATTGTTCCAACCGTTCACTGCGACGACCAGTTAAAATTAACTGCCAGCCAGCACCTGCAAAATACTCGGCACACGCTCGTCCAAAACCGGATGTTGCCCCGGTAATCAAAATTGTTTTTGCCATAATCTACCTCCATCTCGTTCAATTTGTCAGTTATGCGCAAACAATAGCCGCTAAACTTTCATTTTACAATCTATGCTATGCTATTTTCTCACTCAAATTCTCATATAAATGAGCCTCTTGCAAAAGTCGTCATCCTCGTGAAAACGGGGATCCAGTTTTCAAACGAACCCAGAAAACCTCTGGATCCCCGCCTGCGCGGGAATGACGGTTGCTGGAGATGAAAGGGTTTTGCAAGAGCCTCAAATTGTAGGAAACATAGGGGATCTTAAAATGGTCGATGCCTTTATCGCTCTTCATCCTGTTTGGCAAGCTTTTTTTGCAACACTTTTTACCTGGGCAATGACGGCTTTTGGTGCTGGGGCGGTCTATTTACAACAGGAACCAAGCCGTAAAACCCTTGACCTCATGCTCGGCTTTGCCGCTGGAGTTATGATTGCCGCAAGTTTCTGGTCGCTGCTAGCTCCTGCGCTAGAAATGGCCGAAGGAAAAGCACTCCCCTCCTGGTTGGTGGTTGCATTCGGGTTTCTCTGTGGGGGTGGTTTTTTACGCCTGATTGATAAATTTCTTCCCCATCTCCATCTGAATTTCCCCATGTCTGAAGCCGAAGGGGTTAAAACCAACTGGCCACGAAGCACTCTGATGGTTCTTGCTATCACCATGCACAATATCCCCGAAGGGTTGGCGGTCGGCGTTGCATTCGGCGCAGTCGGCGCAGGCTTCCCAGAAGCATCAATGGCAGGGGCCGTAGCATTGGCGATAGGAATAGGGATTCAAAATTTCCCCGAGGGTCTAGCGGTTTCAATCCCTATGCGCCGTGATGGCCTATCGTGCCACCGCAGTTTTATGATTGGTCAATTTTCTGGATTGGTTGAAGTTGTCGCTGGAGTCGCTGGGGCAGCATTGGTCCTTTTAGCAAAGCCCATTTTACCTTTTGCTCTGGCATTTGCTGCTGGAGCAATGATTTTTGTTGTTGTGGAAGAGGTCATTCCTGAATCACAGCGCGGAGGGAATACTGATACTGCCACT
>JAOZLQ010000059.1 GCA_029934755.1 Desulfuromusa sp.
TAATCGTGGTGAGATTGCAATTCGGATCTTTCGAGCTTGTACTGAATTAGGGATCTCAACTGTGGCAATCTATTCAGAGGAGGATCGTTTATCCCTGCACCGCTATAAAGCTGATGAGGCCTATTTGATCGGGCAGGGCAAGGGTCCAATTGATGCCTATCTAGGGATTGATGAAATTATTGATCTGGCGCGTAAAAAAGATGTTGATGCTATTCATCCTGGTTATGGTTTCTTATCGGAAAATGCCGATTTTGCTGAGGCCTGTGAGCGTGCCGGTATCGCTTTTATCGGTCCGACACCGGAGATTCAGAGACAGCTTGGTGACAAGATTTCGGGTCGGCAGGTCGCTATCGAAGCAGGTGTGCCGATTGTTCCAGGAACCAAAAATCCGGTGCAGACCGAAGAAGAGGCGTTGCTCTTTGCCAAGTCTGCCGGATATCCGATTATTGTCAAGGCAAGTTCTGGTGGTGGTGGCCGGGGAATGCGGGTTGCTCAGAATCAGAAAGAATTGCTCGAAGGATTAAAAAGTGCAGCCTCAGAGGCACAGGCAGCCTTTGGCGATGCGACTGTGTTCCTGGAAAAATATATTGAGAACCCCAAACATATTGAAGTCCAGATCCTTGGCGATAAATATGGAAATCTGGTTCATTTCTATGAGCGGGATTGTTCTATTCAGCGTCGCCATCAAAAGGTGATTGAGATTGCACCTTCGTTACATCTGTCAAAAAAGAAGCGTGAAGAACTGTGTAACAATGCGCTGAAAATTGCAAAAGCGGTTGATTACATCAATGCTGGAACGATTGAATTTTTATTGGATAAGGAGGAAAACTTTTATTTTATTGAAGTGAATCCTCGTATTCAGGTTGAACATACTGTGACTGAACTGGTGACAATGCGTAATCTAGTGCAGGCGCAAATTCGTATCGCTGAGGGTTATAAGCTCTCCGATCCTGAAATTGGGATCAAGAGTCAGAAAGATATTGAGTTGCGTGGCTATGCAATTCAATCACGGATTACAACCGAAGATCCGAATAATAACTTTGCCCCCGACTTTGGGACAATCAAGGCATATCGAACTGCTGCCGGTTTTGGCGTTCGTCTTGATGCTGCTGCCGGTTATGCTGGTGCCCATATCTCACCACATTACGATTCTCTGTTGGTCAAAATTTCTACCTGGGGTTTAACCTTTGATGATGCTGCCAGAATCATGCATCGAGCGTTGCAGGAATTCCGGATTCGTGGGGTTAAAACCAACATTGGATTTTTGGAAAAGATGATGACTCATCCGGTTTTTCTTGAAGGGAATTGTGATACCTCTTTTCTTGAAAAGCATCCGGAAGTATTTGATCTGCGGGTGAAAAAAGATCGCGCCAACAAAATCCTCAATTTTATCGGTCATACTGCTGTTAATGGTTATCCCGGGATTGCCCCAGAAAAAGCCCTTAAATTTGCGAGTTTGCGTGAGGCTGAGCTTCCTGAAATTCCCTATGGGCAGCAACATCCCCGTGGAACCCGTGACATTTTGCGCGAAAAAGGTCCCGAAGGTTTAGCTGAGTGGGCACGCAAACACAAACAATTACTGTTGACCGATACGACCATGCGCGATGCGCATCAATCGCTGATGGCCACCCGGGTCCGGACGTTTGATCTGGATCGTATTGCCGAGGCAACGGCGCATCTGGGAGGTGGACTGTTTTCTTTAGAAATGTGGGGTGGCGCTACCTACGATGTTTCAATGCGTTTTTTGCGTGAGGATCCATGGGAACGCCTTGATCGCATGCGTGCCAAAATTCCCAATATCCTCTTTCAGATGTTGCTGCGTGGTTCCAATGCGGTTGGCTACACCAACTATCCTGATAATGTCGTGCAAGAATTTGTCAGTAAAGCAGCTGAGAGTGGGATTGATGTCTTCCGTGTATTTGATTCACTGAACTGGACTAAGGGGATGCAGGTCGCGATGGAGGCAGTGCAAAAAAGTGGGACTATCTGTGAAGCTTCCATCTGTTATACCGGTGATATTCTTGATCCAAAGCGGGATAAGTATCCACTTGAGTACTATGTCAATATGGCTAAAGAACTTGAAAAGATGGGTGCTCATATCCTGGCGATCAAGGATATGGCGGGTTTGATCAAGCCGTTTGCTGCTGAAAAGCTGATTAAAGCATTGAAAAATGAAATTGGTTTGCCTATCCATCTGCATACGCATGATACCTCCAGTAATGGTGGTTCCACGTTGTTGATGGCAACTCAGGCCGGTTGTGACATTGTTGATGTTGCTCTTTCGTCGATCTCAGGATTGACAGCGCAGCCCAATTTGAATGCGCTATTAGCGACACTAGAAGGAACTATCTGGGATCCACAATTGGATATAGGTGGAATGCAGCAGTTGGCTAACTATTGGGAAACCTGCCGGAGTTACTATGCCCCTTTTGAATCAGAACTGCGCAGCGGCACTGCACAAGTTTATTATCATGAGATTCCCGGAGGTCAATATTCTAACTATAAACCTCAGGTCGAAGGTCTGGGGTTGGGGCATCGATGGGAAGAGTGTAAAGAGATGTACCGTAAGGTCAACGACATGTTTGGCGACTTGATTAAGGTGACCCCATCATCAAAGATTGTCGGTGATATGGCGATGTTCATGGTGCAGAATAATCTTGAGCCAGAGGATGTCTATGAACGGGGCCACGAGTTAGCTTTCCCGCAGGGGGTGGTCGACTTTTTTAAAGGGATGATCGGTCAGCCTTACGGAGGTTTTCCTGAGAAACTACAGAAAATTATCTTGAAAGGGGAGCAGCCGCTGACGTGTCGTCCGGGTGAACTGCTTGAGCCAGTCGATTTTGTACTGAAACGAGATGAATTGGAAAAGAAATTAGGACATGAAGTCTCTGAACGTGATGTCCTTTCTGCTGTGCTCTACCCTGGTGTGTTTGAGGAATTTGACCGTTTCCGGCAGGAATATAGCGATGTTTCGGTTTTACCGACTCCGGTATTCTTTTATGGTCTTGATGTTGGTGATGAAGTGACAATTGATATTGAGGCGGGCAAAACCCTGATTGTAAAGTTGAATGCTATCGGTCGAGTTCGCGAGGATGGCACCCGGAATATCTATTTTGAATTGAATGGCGAGCCACGCAGTACCACCATAATAGATCTTTCCGTTGAAGCGGATGAAAGTAGACATGTGCAGGCTGATCATGATGACAGTAAAGAAATTGGCGCACCAATGCCAGGCAAGATATTTAAGCTAATGGTCAATGTTGGAGATAAGGTTGTCGAGGGAGATGTTTTGATGGTGACTGAGGCGATGAAAATGGAAACTAACATTAAAGCTCCCAAGAGTGGGACCATCAAAGAGCTTATTTTTGGTGAAGGGGATCAGATTGATCAGGGCGATTTGCTGATTATTCTGGAATGAAATAATACTTCAGTAAAATAGTTTCCTCTCCATGAGGGAGAGGGTTAGGGTGAGGGGGAAGTGTTATGGTTGATATGGATTAACAATCCAAGGTCGCGGGGTTGCGCCCCCGCACGTCACCTTACTCTTTTGTACACCACAAAAGAGTAAGCAGAAAAAGGTGCCCGAACTCCTTGCCCTTCGGGTTCCCTGCATTACGCAGCTGTTTTGAGGAGCGGCAAAAACTCGCTTCGCTCAAACATTTGCCACTCTATTTCTCAAATCAGCTGCTCCATTCCGGCTGCGTCACACGGGAAATGGTGATTCATAATCAAAGTCAAAATCCTTAACTACACCATTCTGAAAAATGACATTCTTTGCAAAAAATTATTCTGCTCCCGCCTGACTTAGAAGATAGCGTCCAACCTGTTCAGAATGATGGCAGGCAACCTGGTGTTCGTTCCCGATTTCAAGCAGAAGGGGCTCTTGCTGTCTGCAAAGGTCATCTGCATAGGGGCAGCGGGGATGAAAATAACAGCCGCTGGGAGGATTGATAGGTGAGGGGATTTCACCGCTTAATGCTGTGGGGCGCGGATGACCTGGATCGGGTGTCGGAACCGCATTCAGTAGTGCTTCGGTGTAAGGGTGGCTTGGATTTTTATATAATTCTTCAGCGCTGGTCAGTTCAACAATTTTACCTAGATACATCACTGCAATACGATCACTGACATGTTCAATAACAGCTAGATCATGGGCAATGAATAGATAACTGAGATCGTGCTCCTGTTGAAATTCTTGAAGTAAGTTTAATATTTGTGCCTGAACCGACAGGTCAAGTGCGGAAACAGGTTCATCGGCAATAATTAATTGTGGCTCTACTGCCAATGCCCGGGCGATGCCGACTCTTTGTCTCTGACCCCCAGAAAATTCGTGAGGATAACGCTGTTCGTGTTCAGCAGTGAGGCCAACCTTTTCCAGTAATTCAATAACTCGATCACGGATTTGTGTGGGAGGAACCATGCGATGAATCAACAATGGTTCACTTAAAATTGCTCCGACCGTCATACGTGGATTCAAAGATGAAAATGGATCTTGAAATATCATCTGCATGCGTCTGCGATAGGGGCGTATTTGATTGGAGGAGAGATGAGTCAATTCTTCTCCGGAGAAAAAAACCTGTCCGGCATCAGGTCGTAGTAGTTGTAAAATCAGTTTTCCGGTGGTCGATTTTCCGCAACCTGACTCTCCAACCAGCCCCAAAGTTTCTCCCTGTTTTAAACTGAAGGAAATATTGTCAACAGCAACCAATTGTCCCGATGTGCGACCCAGAGAATCAGTCATGCGGAAACTTTTCCGCAGGTTTTTTACTTCAAGTAACGACAAGGTTAGTATCTCCAGCATCGAACCGAATGATTGGGTTCAATTTCTTGTATTTGGGGTAATTGGTGTCCGCAGGGAGCACAGGGGCCGGGACAGCGATCAAGAAACAAACACCCCTCAAGTTGCTCTCTTGAATCAGGAAGTTGTCCCGGAATCGCCGTAAGACTATGTTTCTGACCAAGACGCGGAATGCATTGGAGTAAACCTTGTGTATAAGGATGTAAAGGGTTCTCAAAAACTTTTTTAACGGTTCCAGATTCAACAATTTGTCCTGCATACATGATTGCAATTTTATCGGCATTACTGGCAACAACCCCCAGGTCATGGCTGATCAGGAGAGTCGTCATTTGCCGTTGCTGCTTCAGTTCGAGCAACAAATCCATGATCTGGGCTTGAATTGTGACATCCAGTGCCGTGGTTGGTTCATCAGCAATCAACAGTTTTGGATCACATGCCAAGGCCATGGCAATCATAATTCGTTGACGTTGCCCCCCGGAAAGTTGATGGGGATAATCACGGAGTCTACGTTGAGGATCAGAAATGCCCACCTGAGTTAATAACTCTGCTGATTGTTCTAATGCTTGTTGTGCAGTGACTCCTTGATGGAGGCGCAGAACCTCAGCAATTTGTTCACCAATTCTTATAACTGGATTGAGCGAGGTCATCGGTTCCTGAAAAATCATTGCGATGTCATTTCCACGAATACGACGCATTTCCACATCAGGCAGGCGTAATAGATCATGGCCGTCGAGAAAGATTTCCCCGCCAACAATCTTTCCCGGTTCCGGTAGCAAACGCAACAGGGACAAAGCTGTCATGGATTTGCCGCAGCCCGATTCACCAACCAATGCCAAGGTTTCTCCTGGAGCAATGCTGAAAGATACGTCATCGACTGCTTTGACAAGACCAGCTCGGGTGAAAAAATAGCTTTGTAGATTTTTAACGATAAGGCGTGGGGACATGATCAATTTACTCTCGTTAGCGGTTATCTCATGTGTACAGGTTTGCACGTAAATGGTCAAGAGCTCTGAGATTTTTAAGTATTGCGTTACATATTTTTTAAGAAAAAGGCTGGATTCTTCATATAGAAAAAACAATAATAGAATGATGGAAACTGAATACGTTGATTTACACTTACATTCGACCTGTTCTGATGGTTATTTCTCTCCGGAAGAGATCGTCAAACTTGCAGAAAAAGCAGGGCTGCTTGCTATGGCGTTGGCTGATCACGACAATATTGATGGTATTAGCCGTGCTATGAAGGCTGGTGCCGAATCTGGGATCGAGATTATTGCGGCAGTTGAATTGTCAAGTCAGTGGTTTAAATATGCCGATATGCATCTGTTGGGCTATGGTTTTGATTATCAGGATCCTTATCTGATCAGAGCGTTAGCCGAATTTCAGGAATTTCGAGAGACTCGGAACCGGCAGATTGTTGAACGGGTCAATCAGAAACTCATTGATGAGCAACGGCAGCCTATAGATCCAGATGCGGTCAGCCGGTTGGCAGGTGGAACCATTGGGCGTCCCCATATTGCATTAGCTTTACGGCAGGCTGGATATGTCAGTAATAATGATCAAGCTTTTGATCGTTATCTCGTCCCCTGTAATGTGCCAAAGCACTATTTCCCCGCCGATGAAGCGATCAAACTAATCCATGGCAGCGGTGGGATTGTGGTGCTGGCTCATCCCCCGTATGTGACCCGTGATCGGCGTAAACTTGAGACATTAGTTGCTGAGTTGGTTGATTTAGGATTAGATGGTATCGAAGCCTACAATAATGGTTCTGGTTTAGAGGATACCGATTGGCTGATTAAACTTGCCCGAAAACATGGTCTGGTTGTGACTGGTGGTTCTGATTTTCACGGGGATAGCGGTTCGATGATTGAAGTAGGCAAAGGAGTCCGCGGTATTCGGGTTCCTTATGGTTGTGTCGAAGAGATTAAAGTGGCGTTGAGAAAAATTCGCTTTAACTCCAATATTTCTAGATGAAAAAGGAGGTCTAACGTGGACCCGGAGAACGGAAACCTCTTTGGTCAGGAAATGGAAACTTTGCAGAAGGTTATCGATGTGGTGACTGAGTTTGTTATCAACTACAGTTTTCAGATCGTTGGGGCGCTGATTATCCTGATTATCGGGCTGAAGTTATCGGGCTGGATGTCTCGACTCGTCTTACGGCTATGTGACAATCGTAGTATTGATGTTACCCTTTCACGATTTTTTGCAAGTTCAACGAAACTCCTGGTGATGACGTTTGTTATCATTATTGCCATTGGAAAATTTGGGATTTCGATTGCGCCATTTATTGCTGCTTTGGGTGCCCTGGCTTTTGGTGGTAGTTTGGCTATTCAGGGGCCGCTATCCAACTATGGTGCGGGATTGACGTTAATTCTCACGCGCTCCTTTGTTGTTGGTAATACGATTACGGTTCAAGGTGTCAGTGGCGTTGTTGAGGAAATCCGTCTGGCGGCAACTATATTAACAACTGAGGATGGTGAAGAACTGACGATTCCCAATAAACTTATTGTTGGGGAAATTCTGCGGAATTCCTTTGAAAACAAGATCGTAGAGACCAGCGTTGGTATTTCATATGCAGATGATCCAGAACTGGCTATAAATGTGTTGCTGAGAGTTCTGGATCAATTTACTGCGATCTGTAAAGATCCGGTTCCGCAAGTTGGAATCGAAGCCTTTGCCGATTCTTCAATCAATATCGGGCTGCGATACTGGGTACCAACAAAACAATACTATCATGTGCTTTATCAGGTGAATTTGGCAATTCACCAAGCTTTGGCAGAGGCCAAAATTACAATTCCATTCCCGCAGCAAGATGTCCATCTAGGCCTGAATGATATGGAAAAAATAACGAAAGATAGTTGCTGATTATTTTTATTATTTCAGATTTGATGAAATCTTTTAACGGCTTCAGGAATTTGCGTAGCAATGATATTTCCAAAGGACAGGCGTAGATATGGTTCCAACCCTGGGCCAAAAGCTTCACCTGGGAGACAGATCAAGTTAGCATCTTCTACTAATCGTTTGGCTGCCTGACGGCCAGTCAGGTTTTCCCATGGGTGTTTGACCCAGGCAAAAAAAGAACCACTGGAGATTAGGTCAAAGTCGGTTTCTTCTGCTGTGAAATCGGCTTTGAAGCGGTCATGCCGCTGCTTCATGGTTGCTGTATTTTTTGCCACCCAGTCGTCCAGATACCGACAACCGAACTCTAGTGCCAACTGTGCTGGCCGTGGTTGACAGACCACCATACTATCCTGAATTTTTAATGCCTGTTGAATAAACTCATCATTTGCAACCAGAACACCACAACGTAGTCCGGTCAGGGCAAAAGTTTTGCCAAACGATGCAATCTGAATAAAATTATTTGGCCAGTCCGGACGATTAAACAGTTGATGTGGAGTGGTGCCGATAAAGGCATTATAGGTTTCGTCGAGAATGAGACTGATATTGTGTGATTGGGCTAACTCAAAAAAAGCGCTGATTTGAGCTGGTGAAATGACAGCTCCTGTCGGATTGCTTGGAGTCACCAGTAATATCGCTTTAGTTTTTTTGGTAATCAGCTGACTGATTGTATCTAGACTGGGTTGACCCGCATTTTCTGGATCAAAAGGGGCAAAGATCGGTTTAATACCCAGAGCCTGTAATCCCATCGGATGATCAAAATAGGCTGGCAATTGAACGATAACTTCATCATCCGGCTGACAAAGAGAAGAAATTGCCAGCCAGAATGCCTGGCTGGCACCAATTGTCAGGCAGAGTTGCTCAGGTACAGGAGCACTTTGATAGTGACGCTGGTACCAGTCACAAACCGCACCACGAACTTCGGCAAGTCCTTCATCCGAGCTATATTTAAAGGTCAAGGGATTATCTAGAGAGCTTTTTAAATATTGAATCAACTCCGCTGGTGGTGAGTAGCTCGGTACCGCTTGACAAAGATCAACCAGAGGTTTTTCTGCGGGGTAAGTCCGCCCGGCCAGCCAACTTTTAACTTCAGTGATTGGCGGTGGTTGAATCGTTTTTATTTGTTTGGATACTTGCATCTATGTCACCCATAATTTATCTATGTTCTGCGGATGATTTCCACCAGAAGCTCACTGGCTTTAACCATATCATCAAGAGCGATTTGCTCATCGATTGTATGAACCTTCTCCATTCCGGTTGCCATAATGACCATCTCAATGCCATGACCGTTAAAAATATTGGCATCAGATCCACCTCCAGCGGCCTGGATCTTTTGTGGCCGGTTGAGGGCTGCGCCAGCGTCTTTCATGATTTGTATAATCTGAGCATCTTCAGCAACGGCCATGGGTGAAAAATCTTCTTTCAGTTCAAGAGCCATCATTGCTGTCTTGGTCACATCTGCAACAATAATTTTTGCTTTATTTACTTCTTCTTCGACAATACCGACAATCAGTTCAGTCTGTTGCCGAAGTTTATTAATATTATGGCTGCGTACTTCACCACGTAAGCTAACCTGGCTGGGAATAATATTTGATGCCAGACCACCATGGATCGTACCAATATTTGCCGTAGTTTCAGCGTCGATTCTACCAAGAGTCATTCTGGAAATTGACCTGCTGGCAATTTGAATTGCTGAAATTCCCTGTTCAGGACAAACTCCTGCATGAGCCTCAAGACCAGAAATATCAATTTTGAAACGATTGGCTGCCGGTGCCCGGTTTATAATAATATCAACGCCTCGTGTATCCAAGGCAATCCCATGTTTTGCTTCAAGCTCTGTGAAATCAAGCTGCTTTGCTCCAAGCAGGCCTTGCTCTTCACAAATGCTGATAACAATTTCCAGCGGAACATGGGGGATCTGCTGTTCTTGCAAAACTTCGAGGGCTTCAATAATTTCCACAATTCCCGATTTGTCATCGCCGCCGAGAATGGTTTCTCCAGCGCTGTAAAAAATACCATCTTTTAAGACTGGTTTAACTCCTTGTGCCGGAGTGACAGTATCCATATGGGCAGAAAGGAGTAATGGAGCTCCATTTTTGTATCCAGATATACGGGCAATCATGTTACCGCTATTGCTGCCAATTTTCTCTCCGGCATCGTCAAATTTAATTTCCGCGCCAAGTTCTTTAAAGCGTTTTTCAAGATATTTTGCTATGTCAGCTTCTTTGTATGAAGGACTGTCGATGGATGCCTGGCGTATGAATTCATCACAAATTCGTTGTTTGTTAACCATGATTTAGTTCCTTTGCCGAAGTTATGGGTGAAAGGCTATGGTAGCCTCAAGTTGGAAATCTGGCAATCATGAAAAATACGAAAAACTGTAACTGGACAGCGGAAAGGTCTAACTGTTATAATTCTTCAATTAAATAACAAAATTTAAGAGATCTCTAATTTAAATTGTAGGTGTGCCGATGAGTTTTAATGTTGATTTTCAGCCTCCACGTGGTTCTGCTCAATCGTTTAAACAAAAGTCTAAAGTGCGTCAGTGGGTTGTTCTGGCTGTTGTGGTGTTGTTTGTCGGTTTTGGTTTGCTGTTGTTTGGTAGTGGCTCCAGTTCGAGGTTGGAGGCTCGAGAGACGCCCGTTGAGGTGAGCGCCCCAGTTGCTCTCCCTGTAATACCTGAGCCGATTCGTGAAGAAATTAAAAATATTGTCCCGGTAGGATCTTCAATTACTGCTCTTTTGGGGGAACATTTTACCGCACAGGAAATTTATAATTTGAATTTACAGAGTCAAGATGTTTTCCCTTTTACTAAAATCTGTGCCGGGAAGCCGTACCGAATTTTGACTGTTGATGGACAATTTAGTCGCTTTATCTATGAAATCGATTCTGCAGAACAGTTAGTTATCAGCCGTGAAACCGATCAGATTAATATGCTGCGTGAGCCGATACTCTATGATGTGACAACTGATCTTATTCAGGGGACAATTAAAACCAGCCTATTTGAAGCTGTTGCTGAAATTGGTGAAAAGCCAGAACTGGCTTTTGTTTTGGCCGATATTTTTGGATGGGATATAAATTTTATTCTCGACCTGCGGGTTGGAGATTCTTTCCTGGTTTTGGTTGAAAAGCGTTTTAGAGAAGGTGAATATGCTGGCTATGGTAAGGTTCTGGCTGCTGAATTTATGAATCGGAATAAGGCATTTAAGGCAATTCGTTTTAAAGATGGTGAGCAAAAAGTTTCGTTTTATAATGAAAAAGGTGAAAATATGCGTAAGGCCTTTCTTAAGGCGCCCCTTTCATTTACCCGGATATCTTCTGGCTATACGATGCGACGATTACATCCGATTACCAAGGTTTATAAACCGCATCCTGCAATAGATTATGCTGCTCCTATCGGGACGCCGGTAAAAACAATTGGTGACGGTACGATTATCGCGAAAGGGTATGGTAAAGGAAACGGGAACTACCTTAAAATTCGCCACAATAATGGTTATATTAGTATGTATCTTCATTTGCGCGGATTTGCTAAAAAGATAGCAACAGGTCGACGTGTTAGCCAAGGGCAGGTGATCGCCTACGTTGGCAGCACTGGAATGTCGACTGGACCCCACCTTGATTTTCGTATGACCAGATATGGTAAATCGATTAACCCTCTCAAGTTGAAAGCCCCGGCAGAAAAATCTGTCAATAAGGAAAATCTGCCTGAGTTCATGTCTTTGGCGGCGCCATTGTTGGCACGATTGGATGAAAAGCGTACCAGTCATCATATCGCCAAACTTGATCTGCCCAAAGCAGAGAATATTGTGAAAAGTAACTGAATGTACGCTTGGTATTGTCGAATGTCTGAAAATAATGGTGTTGTCAGGAGATTGTCATGTTGATGTTGCAGCAGCGCCAGCAGATCGTTGATTATGGCGTGAAAATGGTACGCTCTGGTTTGACCACCGGTAGTGGGGGAAATTTGAGCATTTTCTCTGCTGAGGACAATCTGATTGCTATCAGCCCCAGTGGTATCGATTATCATGATGTGACCGCTGCTGATGTTGTTGTGGTTGATCGCGTTGGTCAGCTGGTTGAAGGGGGACGAAAACCTTCGAGTGAGATGGGTTTCCATCTGGCTCTCTATGATGCCCGCAAGGAAATTACTGCTGTTGTCCATACCCATTCGGTCTATGCAACGACGATCGCTTGTCTGCATTGGGAAATTCCGGCAGTCCACTATCTCATCGCATTTTCTGGGGATAAAGTTCCTTTGGCTCCCTATGCTACTTTTGGTAGTGATGAATTAGCTGACAACATTATTGCCAGTATTGGTGCTTACAATGCCGTGTTGCTTGCAAATCATGGCTTGGTCACTGTTGGCAAAGATATGGAAAGTAGCTTCAATGTCGCCGAGGAAATAGAGCTAGTCGCTCGAATCTATTATCAGGCAAAATCACTCGGACAACCTGTTCTGGTAGATAATGATGAGATGAAGCGAGTCGCAGATAAATTCAGCAACTATGGTCAATAGGATTGATCAACTATTTAAATGAAAAGTCAGGAGA
>JAOZLQ010000195.1 GCA_029934755.1 Desulfuromusa sp.
CTTTAATATTACGGTCTGCAGAACAGGAAACTGCCATTCCGACCGGGCAGGAGGCCCCGTGACGAGGTAGGCGGATAATCCGTACATCGTGGGCAAAATACTTACCACCAAACTGTGCACCAATCCCAATATCTTGTGCCATTTTAAGAACTTTAGCTTCAAGTTCAATATCACGGAACGCCTGACCGTGTTCATTGCCTTTGGTCGGCAATTCATCCAGATAGTGAGCTGTTGCCAACTTGACTGTTTTTAGACAGGCGTCAGCTGAAGTGCCACCAATGACAAAAGCCAAGTGATAGGGTGGGCAAGCTGCTGTTCCAATAGTTTTCATCTTTTGCAGAAGGAATTCTTCAAGTTTCTCCGGGTTGAGAAGTGCTTTGGTTTCCTGGAAAAGCATGGTCTTGTTTGCAGAACCACCACCTTTGGCGATAAACAAGAACTTGTAGACGTCACCTTCGGTTGCATATAGGTCAATTTGTGCAGGCAGATTGGTGCCAGTATTTATTTCTTCATACATATCAAGCGCGACAGTCTGGCTGTAACGCAGATTTTCTTCCGTATAGGTTTTGTATACCCCTTCAGAAATTCGCTCTTCATCATTGCCGCCGGTCCAGATTTGTTGACCTTTTTTAGCGACAACTGTCGCGGTCCCAGTATCTTGACAGAAAGGAAGTTCAAAGTTTGCTGAAATTTCTGCATTACGCAGGAATGCCATCGCCACGACCTTGTCATTTGCAGAAGCCTCTGGGTCGCTGAGAATCTTTGCTACCTGATCGTTATGCCCGGCACGCAATAAAAATGATACTTCCCGCATCGCCGTGTTTGAAAGTACTGTCAGGGCTTGTGGGTCAACCTTAAGTACTTCTTGATCCCCAAAATTTTCAACACTGACAAATTTCTCGGAACCTTCAATTTTGTAATACTTGGTTGTGTCGGCACCGAGTGGCATTGGATCCTGATACTTGAAATCTGGCATCTTCTCACTCCTTATAGGGATAGGATAATGGATCAATAAGACAATTAAACTCATGCATTATAGGGGATTTTTATACAGTTGTCGACTAATAACAACGGTCAAAAATGGAGTTTTTACTTTATCTGACCTGAGTAAAGACCTCACGATGTGACTATTTTCCCGAGTCATGATAATACCTGACTAAAATGTTTGTTTATAATTGACAGAAATAGTCAGGTATGATAATTCTATTCAGGACTAAAATGGTGTGTGGTAGAAAATAACATTGAATGGGCGAAAGTTGAGTCTTTCAATGCCGCATTAAGTTGTGCGATAATGATGAATGTCTGGAGGTGCAAGGTTGATATTTTCTCAACTCAAGGAAGATTTAAAGGTTGTCTTTGAACGTGATCCTGCAGTGCGGGGTGTATTTGAAATAATTTTTTGTTACCCCGGTTTTCACGCAATGATTTTTTATCGTTTCTCCCATTGGTTGTGGAACAGCAACATGAAGTTTCTCGGGCGGTTGGTCTCTCATGTCGGACGATTTATGACAGGAATCGAAATTCACCCCGGAGCAACGATTGGTCGTGGTTTTTTTATTGATCACGGGATGGGTGTCGTTATCGGGGAAACTGCTGAAATTGGTGAAGACTGTACTCTTTATCACGGTGTTACTCTAGGGGGGACTTCTTGGGCAAAAGAGAAGCGTCATCCCACCTTGGGTAACAATGTTGTTATTGGTGCAGGGGCAAAAATATTGGGTCCTTTTAAAGTTGGTGATGATAGTAAAATTGGTTCCAACTCTGTAGTTGTTAAAGAAGTGCCGGCAACGGCTACCGTTGTTGGTATCCCCGGTCGCGTTGTCATTTCTGGAGAAAAGAGGGTTGGGGTCGATCTTGAACACGATAAGTTGCCCGATCCTGTTGCCAAAGCTGTCAGTTGTGTCTTTGAGCAGATACATCGTCTTGAGGATAAGGTTGAAGATTTACTGCAAGAACAAAAAAAGTTGAAAAATCAACTTGCCAATTATGAAAAACTTGAACAAACCGAACAGTTTAAAGAGGAAGCTATCTGATGCGGATGTCAACAAAAGCCCAATACGCCGTTCGTGCTCTTGTTAGCTTGAATTTAATGGATAATGGCAGGCCAGTTACCATTAAAGAAATTTCTGAACGGGAAGAAATTTCTTTGAGCTATCTCGAGCAGCTGTTTGTTAAACTGCGTCGTGGCGGTATTGTTAATAGTGTGCGTGGCCCGGGGGGCGGATATCTGCTTGCACGATCTGCTGCAGATATTCATATCGATCAGATTGTTGATACCGTTGAAGAGGCTATGATGCCGTTATCATGCATGAATGATGATGGTAGTTGCGGCTGTGAAAGAGAATGTATTACGCAATCAGTCTGGCAGGGGCTGGGGAATCAAATCCGTAGTTTCCTGGCTTCTGTTAGCCTTGAAGACCTAACCAATGATGGTCGTCGGCAGCTGGATCGTCGAGTAGCGAATAGTTGATAACTTTTAGTTTTATCGGAGGACTTTTGTGAATAAAATCTACATGGACAACAATGCGACTACGGCGGTTAAGCCCGAAGTTCTAGAGGCGATGTTGCCCTATTTCTGTGAACAGTTTGGTAATCCGTCCAGTGTCCATTGGGCCGGTCGTATGGTCGGCGGAGCAATTGAAAAGGCGCGTGAGCAGGTTGCGGAATTACTCAACTGTTCTCCTGCAGAAGTTATTTTTCTTTCGTGTGGCAGTGAGGGTGATAATTATGCCATCAAAGGGACTGCTGACGCTTTAAAAGATAAGGGTAATCATATTATTACTACTTCGGTAGAGCATCCAGCAGTTCTGGAAACCTGTGAGGCTCTTGAAAAGGATGGCTTTGAAGTGACCTATCTCAAGGTTGACCATGATGGGATGCTTGATCTTGCTGAACTCGAAGCTGCCATCACTGATAAAACAATCTTGATTTCCGTTATGTGGGCGAATAACGAGACCGGTAACATCTTTCCTATTGAAGAAATTGGTCAAATTGCCAAAAAGCATAAAGTGAGATTTCATACCGACGCCGTTCAGGCCGCTGGAAAGATTCCTGTTGATGTTCGCAAGGCGAATGTCGATATGGCCGTTATTTCAGGACATAAAATCGGGGCTCCAAAAGGTATCGGGGCTATGTACCTTCGCCGTGGTACTAAAATTTCCCGTTTTATGCATGGTGGTCATCAGGAGCGTAACCGTCGTGCTGGTACCCATAACGTACCTGGTATCGTCGGTCTTGGGGTTGCTTGTGACATGGCTCTGCAAAATATGGACAAGGATTATAAATATGTCCGAAACTTGCGGGACAAATTGGAACAAGGTATTTTGGCCTCAATTGCAGAAGTGAAGTTGAATGGACATCCTGATGCAGATCTGCGCCTGCCAAATACATTGAATGTCAGTTTTAATTATATCGAAGGAGAGTCGCTATTGCTGTTTTTTGATATGAAAGGAATTGCAGCATCTTCTGGCTCGGCATGTACTTCTGGATCACTGGAACCGTCACACGTTATGGGTGCAATGGGTGTTGATATTGTTCTGGCGCATTCCAGTACCCGATTCAGTCTTGGCTCCGATAATACAGAAGAAGAAGTCGATTTTATTCTACAGGAACTGCCTCAGATGGTACAGCGACTGCGGGAAATGAGCCCTTTGTATAATCGTGAGGAACCGACACCCTTATCATGTGATGAATGTCGGATGGTCAATAAGGCCTGCGCCTGATGGCGTCGTAAAAATCTCCAATCTGCGGTGTTGTCGCAGTTTTTCATGATCTTGACATACTGGTGTATGTCTGCACCCCTGAAAAACTACTCCGCCTTGCTGATTGAATTTTTTACTTAGCCATTGTTTTTAAA
>JAOZLQ010000060.1 GCA_029934755.1 Desulfuromusa sp.
AAATTGCCGAACTGGCTGCCAATATCGACCCTGGAAACGCGGAAGTGATCAATGCTGCGGGATTGATTGTAACCCCAGGACTGGTTGACATGCATACCCATTTGCGTGATCCGGGCTATGAGTATAAAGAGGATATTATCAGCGGAACCCGTGCAGCTGCAGCCGGTGGTGTTACTTCGGTCGCCTGTATGCCGAACACCAGCCCGGTGAACGATAACCTAGCAATCACTAAATACATCATCAGTAAAGCGCAGGAGCAGGGGAGTGCCAACGTTTTTCCAATCGGTTCCATCACCAAAGGTATGAATGGTGAGCTCCTGACCGAGATGGGCGAGCTAAAAGAGGGCGGCTGCGTCGGTTTTTCTGATGATGGACTGCCTGTCAAGAACGGTGAGATGATGCGTCGCGGGCTGGAATACGCTAATACTTTCGGCGTACCGATCTTTACCCATGCTGAGGATGTCAGTCTGGTTGCCGGTGGCAGCATGAACGAGGGCCCGATTGCAACCGAGTTGGGACTGAAGGGTATTCCCTGGGTTGCAGAAGATGCTGTTACGGCCAGAGATATCATGCTGGCTGAACTGACCGGCGCGCACCTGCATGTTTGCCATGTTTCCACTAAGGGGAGTGTCGAACTGGTGCGTCATGCCAAAGCACGCGGCGTGCGCGTCACCTGTGAAGCAACCCCGCACCATTTTATGCTGACTGATGAAGCGGTGCGCGGTTATGATGCCAATTTCAAGATGAATCCACCGCTACGAACACAGGAGGATGTCGACGCTGTTCGCACCGGACTAGCTGATGGAACCATTGATGCTATAGCCACCGATCATGCTCCCCACCACATCGATGAAAAGAATGTCGAGTTTGCCATCGCCCTGAATGGCGTCGTCGGACTTGAGACTCTGCTGCCACTGACCCTTAATCTGGTTGCAGAAAAGGTTCTTGACCTGTCTCTAGCTATTGCATTGCTGACTTGTCAACCGGCAAAAATTCTTGGTATTGATCGCGGTACTCTTGCGACAGGAGTTGTCGCAGATATTACCCTGATCAATCCAAATAAGAAATGGATCGTAGAAGCCAATAAGCTGCACTCCAAAAGCAAGAATACCGCTTTTGCCGGTCAAACGGTGCGAGGCTATGCTGTCCGGACAATTCTGGCAGGAAAGACAGTTTTTGAAAGATAATGTTTTTTCTGATCCTTCTCCCTAATGGAGAAGGTGACCGAAGGCCGGATGAGGGGAAAGCCGTAGTCACTACCCCCTTACCTTAGCCCTCTCCCTCAGGGAAAGGGGATTTATAAAAACAGGGTATTGTTTAAATATTAGTGCAGTTCATACTAAAACTTAATGTAACTAATTAACTATTGAGGTTTCAATGAAAGCAGTTTTAGCACTTGCCGATGGCAAGTATTTTGTAGGAAAAGCACTGGGTGCTGTTGGTGAGGTAAGCGGAGAAGTTGTCTTCAATACCAGTATGACTGGTTATCAGGAGATTTTGACCGACCCTTCTTATCATGGTGAAATTGTCACCATGACTTACCCTCAGATCGGAAATTACGGAATCAATCCGGAAGATGTTGAGTCAAGTCGACCTTTTCTCTCTGGCTTCGTAGTGAAAGAATCGTGCCCGTTCCCCAGTAATTTTCGTTCAAAGATGAGTCTTGATGCTTACCTGAAAGAGAATAACATTATCAGTATCGAAGGTATCGATACCCGAGCACTGGTTCGGCATATTCGCACTGTCGGTGCCCAGACTGGAATTATTTCTTCAACCGATATCGATCCCGATAGTCTGATTGAAAAGGCACGCAAAGCCCCTTCTATTGTCGGGCGTGACTTAGTGAAGGAAGTCACCTGCGATGAACCATATCAGCCAATTGAAGGGCTTTGGACATTAGGGACAGGTTATGCTGATTGTCGTCATATTAAATCGACCTACAAAGTCATTGCTTATGATTTTGGAATAAAACTCAATATATTGCGAAATCTTGCAACTCTTGGTTGTGACGTAACTGTCGTGCCTGCAGCAACTTCAGCTGAAGATGTTCTGAAGATGAATCCTGACGGTGTCTTTTTGAGTAATGGACCGGGTGATCCAGAGCCATTGCATTATGCACAAGAAAATATTCGTGATTTACTTGGCAAAGTTCCTATTTTTGGTATTTGCCTGGGTCATCAGCTACTTTCCATTGCCTCAGGTGGTCATACTTATAAACTCAAGTTTGGCCATCGGGGTGGTAATCAACCCGTATTGGATTATCAACGGCAGCGGGTTGAAATTACCGCACAAAACCATGGATTTGCCGTAGATGAGAAGAGTTTAGAGGGTAAAGTAAAAGTCACCCATATTAATTTGAATGACAATACTGTTGAGGGAATTCAGCACCTGTTGAAACCAGCTTTTTCGGTTCAATATCACCCTGAGGCATCCCCTGGTCCTCATGATTCTCTATACTTGTTTGAACGTTTTATTAAAATGATGGAAGATCATAAAAGAGGGGTCGAGTATGCCCAAGCGTAATGACATAAAAAAGATTTTAATTATCGGTGCCGGTCCCATCGTTATCGGTCAGGCTTGCGAGTTTGATTATTCAGGAACCCAGGCCTGTAAAGCATTAAAAGAAGAAGGTTACGAGATTGTCCTGCTCAATTCCAACCCGGCGACGATCATGACTGATCCTGATTTTGCCGATCGAACCTACATTGAACCAGTCACTCCTGAAGTATTGACCCAAATTATCATAAAAGAGCGTCCAGATGCGTTGTTGCCAACTTTAGGTGGCCAGACTGCATTGAATACTGCGGTTTCCGTCGCTGAATCAGGAGTTCTGGAGAAATATAATGTTGAATTGATTGGTGCAAAACTTGGCCCAATTAAAAAAGCAGAAGACCGAACACTGTTTAAACAAGCCATGAAGAAAATCAATATTGCGGTTCCCCACTCAGGATTGGCGCACAATTTCAAAGAAGCGATGGAAATCATCGAGGATATTGGTTTTCCAGCGATTATTCGTCCATCTTTTACCCTAGGGGGAACGGGTGGTGGAATTGCCTATAATCGCGAAGACTATAATCGCATGGCAATTGCCGGAATCGATGCCTCTCCAACCAGTGAAATCTTGATTGAAGAATCAATTATCGGCTGGAAAGAATATGAACTGGAAGTGATGCGTGATAGTGCAGACAATGTTGTCATCATCTGTTCCATTGAAAATTTTGATGCCATGGGTGTTCACACAGGTGATTCTGTCACTGTCGCTCCAGCCCAGACATTGACCGATAAGGAGTATCAGATTTTACGTGATGCTTCGATGAAAATTATCAGGGAGATTGGCGTTGAAACTGGTGGTTCTAATATCCAGTTTGGTATTAACCCGAAAGATGGTCGGCTAGTCGTTATTGAAATGAATCCCCGAGTTTCTCGATCTTCCGCTCTGGCCTCCAAGGCAACCGGATTTCCGATTGCTAAAATAGCAGCAAAATTATCGGTCGGTTATCGCCTTGACGAGATTCATAACGACATAACTCGTGAGACCCTAGCTTCTTTTGAACCCACAATTGACTATGTTGTCACCAAAGTTCCTCGCTTTACCTTTGAAAAGTTTCCCCAATCTGATGCGACCTTGACGACCCAGATGAAATCGGTTGGGGAGGCGATGGCTATTGGTCGCACCTTTAAAGAAAGTTTGCAGAAAGCGCTCCGTTCTCTGGAAATCGACTCATACGGTTTTGAAAGCCGAATCTTCAAAAAGCCAGCTGATTACGTACGCACATTAACCACTCGTGAACATGATGACCTCGTTTCTCAACTCCAAGTTCCAAGTTGGGAGCGGATGTGGTATCTGGCTGATGCGATTCGGGCAGGATTCAGTATTGATAAAATCCATCAGTTGAGTGGGATAGACCCATGGTTTTTGTCAAATATCGCCCAGATAGTTGAAATGGAATCAGTTCTGCTCACCCATAAAGATCAACTGAATAGCGATGATCAGGATTTTATCGATTTACTGCGTGAAGCGAAGCAATATGGGTTTTCTGATCGGAGACTGGCTTTTCTTTGGGGGATAACCGAAGAAGATATCCGGGACATGCGTCATAAACTTGCGGTGCTCCCTGTTTATAAGCGGGTTGATACCTGTGGTGCTGAGTTTGAAGCATTTACCCCTTACCTTTATTCCACTTATGAATCTGAATGTGAGGCTGATCCCACCGACAAGCGTAAAATTATTATCCTTGGAGGCGGGCCAAATCGGATCGGACAGGGAATCGAATTTGACTATTGCTGTGTCCACGGGGCCTTCTCTCTGTCTGATGCTGGCTTTGAAACTATTATGGTAAATTGCAATCCAGAGACAGTATCTACTGACTACGATACCTCCGATCGACTTTATTTTGAGCCACTCACTCTGGAAGATGTTTTGGCAATTGTCGAAATAGAAAAACCAGAAGGAGTGATCGTTCAATATGGAGGTCAGACCCCTTTAAAACTGGCAATGGCATTAGAAAAATATGGGGTGCCTATTATTGGAACATCCCCCGATGCTATAGACAGGGCGGAGGATCGGGAACGCTTTCAAGCATTACTCAATAAATTGAACCTCCTCCAACCGCAAAACGGAATTGCCCGTGCATATGATGACGCTGAAGTGATTGCTGAACGAATCGGTTACCCTGTGGTTGTCAGACCCTCTTATGTCTTGGGCGGTCGCGCGATGGAAATTGTTTACGGTGTTGAACGACTGCGTGATTACATGAAATATGCTGTTGATGCATCACCAGAACATCCAGTATTGGTCGATAAATTTTTACAAAATGCAATTGAGGTTGATGTCGACGCCTTGTCAGACGGAAGTGAAGTTGTTATTGGCGGGATTATGCAGCATATAGAGGAAGCAGGAATTCACTCGGGTGATTCGGCCTGTACTTTGCCGCCATTTTCCTTGCCGGATGAAATAATTGCTGAAATCAAACGGCAAACCATTGAACTTGCGCTGGAATTAAAAGTCATCGGTTTAATGAACATTCAGTTTGCAGTCAAAGATAGTGATATCTATTTACTCGAAGTTAATCCACGAGCCAGCCGCACAGTTCCTTTTGTTTCCAAAGCAACCGGACGTCCCTTGGCGCAGATCGCTGCAAAAGTAATGGCGGGTCTAAGTTTGGCAGAAGTGGACGGTTCCGGGGATATTATTCCCGACTATATTTCGGTCAAAGAAGCCGTTTTCCCGTTTGTTAAATTTCCCGGTGTTGATACCTTGCTTGGCCCAGAGATGAAATCGACCGGTGAAGTCATGGGAATCGATTATGATTTTGGTAATGCTTATGCTAAATCACAGCTGGGAGCAGGAGTCAAACTGCCACGAAGTGGAAAGATTTTCATCAGTGTTAAAGACTCTGATAAAGTAAAAATTCTTGACCCGGTAAAGAAGCTCATTACTGCCGGTTTTTCTATCGTTGCCACTAGCGGAACAGCAAAATATCTGAACCAGCAGGGAATTGCAGCAGCACCTATCAATAAGGTAAAAGAAGGTCGTCCACATTGTGTTGATGCAATTAAGAGCGGTGAAATCTGCCTTGTTTTTAATACGACTATGGGAGCGCAATCTGTTGCCGATTCGTATTCTATCCGGCGTTCAGTTATCATCTATGAAATTGCCTATTTCACCACGATGGAAGGAATTAAGGCTGGAACTGATGGCATTCTGGCAATGCTTCGAGAAAATCTTGACGTTAAGCCGCTACAGGAGTATTATCCCTCCAATTAATGGCAGTCAAAATATAGTAATAACCCAGTGGGCGGTTTTTCCGCCCACTGTTTTTTTTGAGGAGTAATCAGGTATGGATGAGTCAGTTCCGATGACAACCGAGGGACATCAGCGGTTACAGGATGAGTTGAAACAGTTGGTTCGCTTTGAACGCCCTAAAGTTGTACAGGCTATTGCTGAAGCACGTAGCCATGGCGATCTTTCGGAAAATGCGGAATATGATGCTGCAAAGGATCGACAAGGCTTTGTCGAAGGTCGTATCAAAGAACTGAACCACAAAATTGCTTTAGCACAAGTTATTGACCCAAAGACCATAAAAACTGACAAGATTGTCTTCGGCGCTAAAGTTACCTTGATTGATATAGATACCGATAAAGAAGTCACCTACCAGATAGTTGGGGTCGATGAAGCTGATATCAAAGTTGGGAAAATTTCTATAAGCTCTCCTGTCGGCAGATCTCTAGTCGGACACAAAATTGATGAAGAAGTGAATATTAATGTCCCAGCGGGCGTCAAAGTTTATGAAGTGACAAATATTGAATACAGCTGATAATTTCGAAAATAAATGTTCTATGCAGTTGCATTGCAAAAGGTATTCTGGGAAAATCTTTAAGATTCTACTGTAATTTCCCTTTTTTCTGGAGGTAATAATGGCTCCGAAAATCACCAAAGATATGACCTTTTATCAAATTTTACAAATGAGCCCCTCGGTTTCTAAAGTTCTTGGTAAATATAATCTGGATTGCGGAGAATGTCTCGGAGCAACAACCGAATCTCTGGCTCAAGGAGCCAGAGCTCACGGACTTGATGTTGAAGAAATCCTTGTTGAATTGAACAATATCTTCGAAGAGTGAGCCTGAAGTATAATGGTTCACAAACCTCCACTTAACGGCCACGCCAAACTTGATAAATCACTCGATAGCCTTCACGGTGTCGGGCCACGAATGCTTCCTAAATTACAGAAGCTTGGCCTGAACACCATCGAAGATGCACTTTACCACCTCCCTGTTAGATATGAAGACCGTCGTCAGCTCAAAAAAATCAACCAATTAAGAGATAACCAACAAGAAGTTTTTGTCGGATCTGTCCTTGCTTCGGGCGAAACAGTCACGACTCGTAGCCGTAGAAAAATTTATGAGGTTATTGTCGGAGACGATAGCGGTAAAATATCGTTAAAATGGTTTCGTTACCGTCAACCCTGGTTGCAAAAACGTTTTCCGGTTGGTCAAAAAGCAATTTTTATCGGCGAAATTAAACGCTTTGCTGCAATCCGCGAAATTCATCACCCCGATTCAGAACTTCTGCAAGCCAATACCGATCTACAACAGTTACTACAATCCGACCCCCTCAATTTTGGTCGAATCCTCCCTGTTTATGCCCTTACAGAAGGATTGAGTCAAAAGCAAGCTCGCAAAATCTGGTATCGACTGATTCAGGATTATACCGGTTTTACTCAAAGCTTCATCCCGGCTGAAATAAGTCAGAAATATCATTTACAGAAAATTCCTGAAGCATTGAAGCAGAACCACTGGCCCGATGAGTCAGTCGATCTGTGGAAACTGGAAAATGGCAAAGATAATGCCCGTAAATCCTTGGTTTTTGATGAATTTTTCTTTCTGGAACTGGGACTGGCTTTAAAGCGAGCAGGGGTGCAACTGGAAGAGGGAATAGCTTTCAAGTTTGAGCATAAATTTACAGTACCATTGAATAAAATGCTGCCTTTTAAATTAACCGATGCGCAACGCCGAGTTCTGGGTGAAATCAAGCGCGATATGATGGCTCCGCAACCGATGCACCGCTTACTCCAGGGCGATGTCGGCAGCGGGAAGACCCTGGTTGCCCTGATGGCGGCATTGATCGCTATCGAGAATAATGCCCAGGTTGCCGTTGTTGCCCCAACTGAAATCCTTGCCGAACAACATTACCAGACATTCAGAACCTGGTTGGAAAAGCTAGGCTTAAAAACCGGTTTATTGCAGGGGAGTATGCCTGCAGCAGCAAAACGAAACCTTCTCGAACAGATAGCAGCTGGTGAAATAGATCTGGTCGTTGGCACTCACGCTATTCTGCAGGAGGGAGTTGAATTTCATTATCTGGGACTCGGAATTATTGACGAACAACACCGCTTCGGAGTGCGTCAGCGCAGTCTGCTCAAACATAAAGGGGTAAATCCAGACATCCTGGTAATGACAGCAACTCCGATCCCACGAACCTTATCAATGACCTTATATGGTGATCTTTCTGTCTCCGTAATCGATCAGTTGCCACCGGGAAGAAAACCGGTCACAACGGAACTATTTCGTGCATCACAACGGCAACGGGCGTATCAGCGAATCAGACAGGAGTTAGAGCAGGGGAGACAGGCCTATGTTGTTTATCCGCTGGTGGAAGAATCGGAAAAAAGTGATCTACAGGCGGCAACCGAGGCAGCAGAATCTTTTGCCAATGACATATTCCCGGGATTAAAAGTTGGACTTTTACATGGGCGGATGAAAACCGCAGAAAAAGATACGGTCATGAATTCATTCCGCCAAGGTGTTTTACAGCTTCTGGTTTCGACCACAGTGATCGAAGTCGGTGTTGATGTGCCAAATGCGACAGTGATGATGATTGAACATGCTGATCGCTTTGGTCTTTCTCAATTACACCAGTTGCGCGGAAGGGTTGGCAGAGGAGCCGATAAAAGTTACTGCCTGCTGGTACCATCAGAACATTACAGTGAAGATGCCGCGCGCAGATTGCGAGTTATGGTTGAAACAAACGACGGTTTTCGCATTGCTGAAGCTGATCTGGAAATCCGTGGACCTGGTGATTTCCTTGGAACCCGACAAGCAGGATTACCTGATTTTCGGGTTGCAAGTCTGTTAAAGGATATTCGCATTCTCGAAGATGCTCGTTATGAAGCCTTTGAATATGTCAAAAAAACTAAACAGTTAAGCACTAAAGAGGCTGAACCCATCAAAAGAGAATTGATCCGGCGCTGGGGTGGCAGGCTGGAATTAGCAGTGATTGGGTGATATAGTAATTACGTAACCCATAGGGGCAATTCATGAATTGTCGACAGGAGATTGTCATGAAAGCGATACAAGTTCACAAATTTGGTGGTTCAGAGGTGATGAAACTTGAAGAGATTCCAGATCTTGTACCAAGTAATAAGCAACTAAAGGTCCAAGTCAAAGCAGTTGGAGTCAATCCGGTTGATACCTATATCCGGGCCGGAATATATCCGCTAAAACCAGAACTTCCATATACACCGGGCAAGGATGCTGCTGGAATTATTACGGAAATTGGTTCTGAAGTGAAACACAGAAAGATTGGGGAGCGGGTATATGTTTGTGGATGTATAACAGGTAGCTATGCGGAAAATCTCATTTGTGAAGAGGAACAGGTCTACATTCTCCCGGAAAATGTAAGTTTCAGTGCCGGAGCCGCACTTGGGGTGCCATATAGTACCGCTTTTTATGCGTTGAACTATCGAGCTCATGCAATACCAGGTGAGACTCTACTCATCCATGGTGCCAGTGGTGCAGTTGGAGTCGCAGCAATACAGATTGCAAAAGCTAATGGCCTACAGGTAATTGGTACCGCAGGGACAGAACAGGGATTGAAACTTATCAAGGATCAGGGTGTTATTGCGGCACTGAACCATAATACTGAAAATTATCTTGATGTGATTGATGAATTAACCGAAGGATTGGGTGTTGATGTCGTCCTGGAAATGCTCGCGAACGTCAATCTGGACAAAGATCTCAAACTTTTGGCTAACGGTGGCAGAGTCGTCGTCATTGGTAATCGTGGCACGATTGAAATCGATCCACGCGATACGATGGGAAAAAATTCTTCCATCCTGGGAATGTCCTTGTTCAACGCAGATCCAAAAGACCTGAAGCAAATCCATGCAGCAATTAAAGCAGGGTTGATTGATGGACGCTATAATCCGACCATACATTCTGAATTACCACTCACTGATGCCGCTAAGGCTCATGATCTGGTTCTGTTGAATGGCGTGTATGGCAAGATTGTCTTGTTACCTTAGTCATGTTATAAGTAGAAATATATTTTAGTTTACATAATATCTATTATGCGACGTTAGATATAGTAGGTTATGTCTACCAATAGCCAAAATTCAATCGACTCTCTATGAATAACTCCGCTGTGAGTTATTCATAGAGCTTTGTAGAAATCAACGGAACATTCAGCACAACGCCAAGCCGGTGCGTCCCTTTCAAAGGTACAACCTCCCAGGACTATCAGCCCATCCGCCAGTTTTTCTTCCAGATCAGTTGTTAATGCCGGATTTCCATAAAGAATAGTTGCGACTCTTGGTGAACCGCACTCAGGACATTTACGTGGTTTTTTTTTGTATCTTGTCATGATGTCATGCTATTTATTCCCTACTTACGCCAGTGACGTGGCACACTATTGAAGCGAGCATAACGTTCCAGCTTATCGTACAACTCCGCTGCTATGTTTTTTTGCTGCAGAATAAAATTTTTAATCTTTTCTTGCTTGCTGGTGGAAAGTCTCGCATATGGCGAGCCACTTTTCCCGATCAACTCTTCCTGCTGTTGCCAGTATTCGTTATAAAAGCCAAACTCCCTGAAATTAGCTTGCCACCATGATCTGTTGCGCCCTGCTGGTAGATTTTGTGCGGATGGGATCAGATTAGCAATCAACCTGTGTTGAACCGGATCAATAGTCATGGTGTAATTTGACAATACATCCATACCGATCAGTCCCTGGTAGTGACTCGCTGACATACCGGAAACAATATGGGCCGGAATGAATTTTTCGGTTATCTCTCCCAGCGTCAATTTATCAATAATGGTTTTGGTCGCAATTTTCTGGCCACCGATACCTGATATAACCACCATAAGCCGGCCACCTTCTTCATCAAACAGGTTGAGATGGTCGGCCAGACTATTTGAGATAACTAAACCGGGAGAACCGGTATCTACCATCATTGGAACCGTAACTTGACCATTAAAGGTGACATCGATAATAACCCGATTTGCGTAGCCCTCTTTGGCTGTGTATGGAATGGAAATCGTGTTTTTACTTAATATCTCACTATCAGAATCAGCTGGGTTCTCGATAGAATTGTTGCTGCCACTACTTATAGTTATACTTGAACTATCCGGGCTATACTCATTGTTTTTATTGCGGACTTCAGCAGGAACATCTTGTGGAGAATTGGAAAAATGGAGTTGTCCGTTTTCATCGACCCATCTATACATCTGCCCATTGACAATAGTTGCGGTGCCGAGGCCAATGGTCACAGTGATGAGTAGCAAGATTACAAACCGGGATATTATGTTGCTGTTCTGGCACATCATAAAAACTCCGTAAAATTCAAAATCAACAAGATGGGCCTCTATCCATCATTCTCTCCAATATGGTGCTTTATCCGGCATAACCCAGCGAATGCCTCCGCGTGGATCGACTGTGTCACCAGAATAACGAGGGATAAGGTGGATGTGAAGATGCATGACTGTTTGCCCGGCTGAAATGCCATCATTTATGCCGATATTGAAACCATCGGGACAGTATTGCGTCATCAGGTAACTACGGGTCTGATCCAGCAGTTTCCACAATGCCGCCCTCTCCTCTTTTGTCGCTTCAAATAATGAGGAAAAATGTCGCCTGGGGATAATCAGACTGTGGCCGCATGAGATTGGAAAACCATCAGCAATCGCGATGGCTAAATCATTCGAGAACAGATGTTTCGATGGGGCAAGTTGACAGAATGGACAATCGGCAGTCATGGTGAAAACTTAGCTCGCTCAATGAATGCAATAATTGGGTTCATCATGTCCGTCTACCCAGATAGCTGCCAAGTGACATACATCTGAACCATCAACAAAATAACGCAGGTGAAGGCGGCGATAAGCAATACTAATAATGGCAAGATGAAACTCATATTCGGTGCCGCCGATCTCCCTTCTCTTGCGTGGCCATGAACGTGGATGAGCATCGATAGTATCGAGTATTGTCGTCATCGCCTGGGATAATGCCTGAAATGCCAGGGGACTTGACTGGTGCAGATAGGATCTCAGTTGGGCGTATTCCTTGATAAACGTAGGTGTACGCCTGATCTGTTGATACTTGGGTTTCATTTTCTAACGATCAGTTTCTATCATTTCAAGCAGATCATCTATCGGTTTACTTGAACCATCCTTAATTTCTTTCCAAGACTGGATTGTTTGCATATCGGCTTTGCGTTCTAAAATATCTGCCTCGATAAACTTTCTTGCTCCAGCCTTCAGAAGTCCCTGAGGTGTCATTCCGTGAATCCGGCAGTACTCGTTGATATCACTGAATTCAGAATCCTCCAAGGTTACATTTACCTGATTTCGTTTTG